>DASUUV010000063.1:0-3700 GCA_036373895.1 Nitrososphaera sp.
ACTACATTGAAATAATGAAGGGCAAGGCGGTTGATATTTCAGAAAACTTTCAGATGAGCTGGGACAGAAACCCTTTTTGATTAGATTACCACGTTAAACCTTTCTCGCTACAGTCCATATGTCCACCACAATTTGGACAGATCATATGGCAGGCCTGCATATGCTTCATTTCAAACCCGCAGCGGGGGCAATCAATAACTTCTCGGTCTTCTCCCAACAATAGTCAATTCTCAGGAATAACTTTTAACTGTTTTACTCATTCTAGGCTGAATCGTTGTTGCATGTATATATTATGTGGTGACTATTAATTTGATATTCAAATGCTCCGCCTCATGCTTTAAGATTCAAATCCAAATAGTTGATATTTTCATGAATTGTTGATATATATATGCTGTTTTGTTGGAAAAACCACCTTCAATAGATCTTGCCAACACTAGTAGAAGAGAGCAAAATTGGCCAAAGATTAATTAAACCTTGGCTATGCCTGATTTTCTAGTTGGCTCAGTTCAAACTCATAGTCTCAGACAGAAAGGGCAAGACCATTGCACAAGAGCTCAAAGATAGGACAGCCCAGCCACTTTTGGGGACAAAGATAGGTAGCATCATTGATTCTTCTATTGTTGGTGTAGCTAGCGGTAAGCTAAAGATAACTGGCGGCAGCGACAGGTCTGGCACTCCAATGCGGGCCGATGTCCACGGTGGAGTAAAAAAGTATGTCCTGCTTCCAACAGGTGTGGGTAACAGGAGTGAAGAGAGGGTTAGAAAGCTGGTAAGAGGGAACATGGTGACAGAAGAAATTTATCAGCTTAACTCGATGTTAATTGAAGGCGTGTTGCCGGAAAAACAAGAAGCTGTCGAAAGCAGCGCAACGCAAACAGAGCGAGCCAGCAGATAAAAAGCGTTAGTTCCGTACCTTAATATCTCCGGGAATTTTAGGATACTAATTGTTGCATTGGAAAGAGACTCTGCCAGATTGGTATATCAATGAATATGGATACCAGCCATCCGTTAACATTGGCACTTCAGGCCACGTTGACCATGGCAAGACGACTCTTGTCGAAGCGATCACAGGAGTCTGGACCAGCGCTCATAGCGAAGAGCTTAGAAGAGGCATTACCATCAAGATCGGCTACGCAGATGCCGCATTTTATAAATGCCCTCTATGCCCCACACCTGTATGCTATAGTACTCAACCCCAATGCACTAACTGCGGAGGAAAAAGTGAACTTCTCCGAGTAGTAAGTTTTGTAGACTCGCCAGGCCACGAAAGCTTAATGGCAAATATGCTTTCCGGCGCAGCTTTAATGGATGGAGCAATTTTGGTGATGGCGGCTAATGAAAACGTGCCGCAGCCGCAGACAAGAGAGCACCTACTTGCTCTCTCTGTCCTTGGCATACAGCAGATCGTTCTTGTACAAAACAAAGCAGACCTTACCGAATACGAAGAAGCACTTGACAATTATAGGCAGATCAAAGACTTCGTCAGTGGAAGCATTGCAGAAAAGGCACCTATAATCCCAGTGTCAGCCCAGCATAAACTCAACATTGATGTGCTCATTGAAGCCATCGAAAAAACTATCAAGACCCCGGCACGGATAAAGGACGCTGAACCGATAATGCATGTGTTGCGCTCATTTGATGTAAATAAGCCGGGAAGTCCAATCGAGCAGGTCAAAGGAGGGATCATCGGCGGCGCCCTAGTGCAGGGTCAATTAAATATTGCAGATGAAATTGAGATCCGTCCTGGAGTCTTGGATGAAAAAAAGGGGAAGTATGATCCGATTTCTTCTGAAGTATCAACGCTTGGTACTGGTGCCGGTCTTGTCAAGTCAGTCCGGCCAGGAGGGCTTGTTGCAATAGGTACTAAGCTTGACCCCACATTTACAAAAAGCGACTCACTCATTGGCTCTGTGGTGGGTAAGCCAGGCACCTTGCCAAAAGACGTAGAAGATATCACGATAGATGTAGTCCTTTTTGATACTGCAGTTGGCACCGCAGAAATGGTCAAGGTTGAACCTCTAAAGGCAAAAGAGCCAATCAGACTTAACATCGGCACGGCCGCGGCCAGTGGCTACGTTACAAATGTGAAGGACAGCAAGGTTGAAGTAAAGCTGAAAAAGCCAGTATGCTTGATGCCCGAGAGCAGAGTCGCTATCAGCAGGAGAATAGCTGAGAGATGGCGTCTGATTGGCTCAGGAATAGCTGCGTAGTATATATATGCAAGTTCTATGTGACACGAGTTTTTTAATAGTCCTTGTTTCAAAGCCCATAAAGCGGCTAGCAAAGATTGAGTCACAGCTTGGCAGACTTGATTTCCTTGTCCCAGACATAGTAGAACGAGAGCTAGAGAGGCTGGCTCGAAATGCAGGTCCCAAGAGATCCCGTCTTGCAGAAATGGCGCTTGAACTTGCGAGAGCGAAGTTTAACAAAGTAGCTGTTGCCCCTGCCAAGCACGTCGACGACTCCATAATTGAATATGCAATCGCTCAACGGTGTGCAGTAGCGACGATAGACACTAACCTGCGCCGCAGGCTCATAGCCAATCAAGTTCTGGTGCTGAGCCTACGCAAGGATAATCTCATTGTAGCAAATCCAAAAATCAATCCCAAGGATCACCTTTAAATAAAATTCTTGGCGTCATGATATATACTGCTACTGGTGATAGTATGCTAGACTTTAATGGAGTCAGGTTTCATTGGCTTGGCCACGATGGCTACAAACTGACGGTCGGTGACAAGACTATTATTTACATTGATCCTTACCAGATTTCCGAGTCCCATCATAACAAGAATGATGCTGACATTATCCTTATCTCTCACAATCATTTTGACCATCTCAGTATGGACGACCTCAGGCATATTATAGGCAATAATTCCACGATCGTGGCGGCCAAGGAGTGCATTGACCAGTTAAAGAATATCGGGGCGGCAGAAACCAAAGGAATTGTTCCCGGCGATAAGCTCACTGTTCAGGGCGTCCCAATAGAGACGGTGCCAGCATATAATACCAACAAGCATTTCCACCCAAAAGCAGATGGAAAGGTCGGTTTTATCATCACTTTAAACAAGATGCGCATATACCATACTGGTGATACTGATGACATTCCAGAAATGAGTGCCACTGAACCAGACGTAGCACTAGTACCTGTATCGGGAACCTACGTCATGACTGCAGAGGAAGCTGCTAAAGCGGTAAATGAAAAGATAAGGCCAAAAAAACTGGCAATTCCGATGCATTATGGATCGATAGTAGGCACCAAAAAAGATGCAGTTAAATTCAAGCAGCTCGTAACGGCCTGCCCTGTTGAAATTTTAGACAGGGATTAAAGATGCAGGAATAGTTATTTGAAAAATCTTTTGTTCATCACTAATTCCAGATCGGGTAGAAGAAAAGGAAAAAAATAGAAGAAGCAAGAATATTTTGGCTAATAAGCTAAATCAATTAATCAATTCTTAGTTTAGCTCAATCGTGACAAAAAAAATTTCCTCTAGTTCAGTTTTTTAAGAAACCCCCAGAATCTAAACATAAAATATTTGTAGTTGCCGTAGCTACGGTTTCAATATCCGTTCTTCCAAATGTGCTAAACAGTCAGTGAACTTAATCATGTCCAAACGCCATTCTACCTTGAATTCATAGGTAAAGGCTCACTTTTCATTACTATTGTTATTTACGTAATGCCACCTCTTGTTGTTGTTGTTGT
>DASUUV010000064.1:0-23834 GCA_036373895.1 Nitrososphaera sp.
ATAGTTAATTTGGTTGAGTAAGGGCTTGTTTGATTCGTCACCTTTACGAGCTTTTTGCTTCAAGTCAGCCGGAACTGTATTCCACCATTCTTCAAACTTGCGTACCATATATCTCATACAAGGATCGAGGGAGTACTTTAATCTTTCATCTTTGATGGTGCGATTTCCAGCCAGCCAAAGTGTTGGTCCCGAAATGAAAACCAGCAGAGATATATGATATATGACCGGCTAGTTATTTTAGGAGACCAGGTCATAGTCTATAGCCGAAAGTGAATTGAGTATGAAAGAAGATGAAGAAGAACAGCGACGAGTCATTACAATTCAATACAAGAATAATTTGCCACTAGTCTGTGTTGGAATCATAGATGCAGGCAGCAATAAGAAAATTGTTGTCGATGCTCACCTTGATTTTGCTTCATCAAAGACAATTATTCCTACGTATATTGCAAACGAGATGAATCTCTCATTTGCAGGAAGCGACGAGACAGCAACAGGAGCAGGAATAATACACATTCCTTATTATGAGGTTTCAATAGAGATTTTTGACAAAATCTATGACAACATTCATGTTGGGTGCCTCGATCTGCCAGAGCGCACGCCAGCTAAGGCACTGGTTGGTCGTGATATACTTGACAACTATAGAATATGCCTTGATGGAACAAAAAAAGAAATCAAAGTATGGTAAAAATGTTTTTTCTTATAGTTGGCTTTTGAAGTCCCTATGGATATCACAAGTTGACTGGATTATTTAGCGACGTTTAATGCGGCTTCCTTTAATAGGTCTTCAGCAGAATTTGACAAGATTCTTGATCGTTTCTTGAAATTTTATTATATTACTTTGCTTCGCCTTAATGGGATTTGGTGCCATTTTATTATTACCAAGTATGAAGGCCCAGAATTTTCCATTCTAGTTTACAAAGACTAAATAGTGAGAGCCATAAAATTAGCCAGTTTAATAATAGAGTGATAATGTTAAAAATAGCGTGTTAGCATAAATTGCCAGTTGCTAAAGGACAAGGTTGCAATAGTCAGCGGTGCCAGTAGGGGCCTTGGCTTTGAGATCTCAAAACAGTTCGCTGAAAGGGGTGCGACAGTCATTATATGCTCAAGAAGTATGGCAAGTGCAGAAAATTCTGCTAGCCGGATTAAAGGCAAGACATACCCTGAAAAATTGGACGTGACAAATGCCCAAGGCATAGCGGAATTTATGCGCCACGTGGCAGAGAGCCACAAGCATATTGATATATTGATCAATAACGCGGGCTATCCTTTTGATCGCATGATATGGAACAAAAGGTTCCATGAAGTCGCCGAAGAAGATCTCGAAAAGGTTATCGATGTAGATCTCAAAGGTACTTTTAGGCTCTCACAAGCCACGATTCCTTTCATGATAAAAAAAGGCAGCAGCGCCAGAGGAGCAGGAGGAGTGATAATTAACATTGCCTCAACACCGGCAATTGCAGGCCACACAGCAGGTGCTCCCTATAGCATTGCGAAGTCTGGAGTAATTGCAATAACAAAGCACATTGCATTAGAGTATGGCGACAAGAATATTCGAGCATACACTCTTGCGCTTGGCAACATCTCTACTGAAGCTACCTTTGCCTCAATGACTCTGACTGAAAGGAAGAAGGCGGCAATGGAGAATTCGATGAAGCGATGGGGCGACCCAAGAGAGGTTGCCACAATTGCTGCAAGTGTGGCTAGCGAGGATTTTGCATTTGCCACTGGAAACACGATAGTTATAGACGGAGGCACTGTGATGCTATAATGTTTCTTGATAAAGATAAAGACCAAGACTTAGAAATGTTAGCAGAGCAGGAACAGAAGCTTCCGCCAGAAATAGAGGAAAAGAAGCGCAAAGGGACTCTACGAACAGGCTACACCACCGGCACCACTGCAACTGCTGCCACAAAAGGAGCACTGTATGCGCTTATCAACGGTAAGCCAATGCAGCAGGTGGCTGTATCATTGCCAAAGGGCAGAAGCGTTACGCTCAAGATTGCGTGGACAAAGAACGAAAATAACGAGAAGATCACTTGCGCAGCGATAAAGGACGGTGGCGATGATCCAGACGCTACGCATGGTGCGGAGATATGCTCGACCGTGTCGTTCAGCAAAAATGCAAGTAATATCCACATTGATGGTGGCAAGGGAGTAGGCAGAGTAACAAAGCCAGGCCTAGGCCTTGAAATTGGCAAGGCTGCCATAAACCCCACGCCCTTAAAGATGCTGGAGCAGGCAGTTCGTGAAGTTGCTGGACATGAGCTGGAAAAGCAAGGCGTTGACGTAGTAATTTCTGTTCCAAATGGAGAAGAAATTGCCAAAAAGACAGATAATCCACGCCTTGGAATCCTAGGTGGTATCTCGATACTTGGCACTACCGGCCTAGTCCTTCCATACTCTACTGCATCATTTGCTGCTTCAATAAGGCAAGGCCTTGATGTTGCAACTGCTATGGGTGCTGATACTGTACTCCTTACCACAGGAGGAAGGAGTGAAGACTTTGCCAAAGAGCTGTTCAAGCTGCCAGACCACTGCTTTATTCAGATGGGTGACTTTGCCGGCTACTCAATAAAGCAATGTGCTAACAAGATGACTATAAGACAGGTGATTATTGCCGGCTTTATTGGTAAGCTGACTAAAATGGCGATGGGTATCAAACAGACTCATGTAGCCGGCTCTCATATTGACATGGAGTTCATGGCACGGCTTGCGGCTGAATGTGAAGCTCCGCCAAATGTCGTCGAAGAGATCGGTAGTGCAAATACTGCAAGACACGTTTCAGAGATAATCAAGAAAAACAATATTATCAGCTATTATGACCATGTATGCAAAAGGGTGTCTGAGCAGATGCATGAGCATGCAAAGGGCAAGCTCCAAATCGAAGTTGTATTGTTTGAATTTGACGGCACGGTAATCGGCAGGTATCCAAAAAAATGACGATCATCATTATTATTGGTTTTTGTGCTGCTCTTTGAAGATTGGTGGGGCAACCTTCTCTTCCGTATAGAAAAATGATTTGCAGTAAATGCAGCAAAAGAACTAGCAGGTGTGTGCAAATTTCACATCTTGGGCTTACTTTGAAAGGTTCTTAACACTAGTCACAATTGCCTCTGCGCATGCGACTATCTATAGTGGATGCCGGAAAGAATTGCTTCTTTTTATGCTTCTTCACTCTTGTATATGAAATGACGCTAAAATCAACCTTTCCTCTTTTTTATCTATTTTTGTTCGTCAATTGCTCGTCCAAGCGATCAGACTATGTGAAGTTTACCGTTCATTACACATGCATGAGTCTGCTTGATTTGAGCATGATTTGCTGTTCAATCCTCGCGGTATTGTTGTGGAGTTCCTTTTTTCTACCCCCTTGCATGTGTGAATCTGGGGTAGCCAAACCTCTGTATTTTCTTTATCACTTTGTCCTCGGGTCGAAATCGCAACTGGAGGTGCCTTTATCAATTCTGTCTTATAACTAAGCTTGCAACCTCATGTTGCAACTTGTGTGATCGTCCTTTTCTTTGATGCAAATGATATCCCAAGAGCAACTAAGTAAATCAGGATCCCTAGGATCATTGCTAGAGATGAACCGTACATAATTCCAAGTGCTATGGCAAGCACTGCGCCCATGACAGAGAATGCGCCGTTAATCGCCCACATCCATGGTATGTAATCTGGTCTGTGCACTTTTAGCAAACGCATGCCTGTAGGAAGAGGCATCCCCATCAGAAATCCAATGGGTGCTAGGATAGCGATACTTACTGCAGCTTTGACCTCAATAGATTCTGCGATGGTTGAATATATTATCGGCTGGAGGAAAAGCACGTATAATGTCCCAAGTCCAGCGATGCCCCCTATTACAAATATTAGGTTTTTCATATTATTCTTTGCAATTCTTGAGCTAAGCAGGCTACCTGACCCGCTGGATATAAGAATAGTAAACAACAATAGTGCAAAAGTCATCGTAGGATTGCCCATCAAGAGGATGAGCTTTTGCAGGAGTGCCAGCTCTATCAATATAAAGCCCATGCCAAGCGCTGCAAAATATGGTATCACAGTTGCAATTCCAATCTCACTTTTTTTTGTACCACTTTCTTTTTCTCCTTCTTCTCTTTTTCGCCTAATCCAGGCAAAAGGTACCAGCAAAAATATCGCTACAATCCCAATACTGGCGTATAGTAGTATTTCTACAGCATTAGGAAGGGGCTTTTCAAATGATAAGAAATACGGGTTATCATCCCTTACTGGATACACCTTT
Source organism: Nitrososphaera sp. (assembly GCA_036373895.1). Taxonomy (GTDB): domain Archaea; phylum Thermoproteota; class Nitrososphaeria; order Nitrososphaerales; family Nitrososphaeraceae; genus Nitrososphaera. Next base: position 4,259 of record DASUUV010000064.1, read on the forward strand.
GTTTCAAAGGTATCATAAAACTGGTCGAGGTTGATTTGTCCATTAAGAAGGGCAGGGTAGGGCTCTCGCATTATTTGTCCGGGGATCAGGATAGGCTTGTAGTCATATTGGGAAAAAGATTGTGAGAAATACCTGATCTCTTCGTCAGTAAATGGAGATTTTGAAAATATGACCATTGTCACACTTGGGTCTTGCGTATATGAATCAGAGGTTACCATGATAAGGTGTCTGTGGAGTTGATCCTGTGGTATGCCGTTTTGTTCAAGCAGCTTAGCATATGTACTGATAAATCTTGGGGCATCGATCAGCCACCTGACTGTAACAATCTTGCCTCTGTCAGTTAGGTGATCGTAATATTGCTGGAAGCCTTCTACTGTATATAGAAAGTTTTCTGAAACGCTTAGGCCGCCTGAGGATACAGATGCCCAAGTATCGACAAAGGGCACGTAAATAATATCATACTTTTCAGAAGAACGGGTTATGAAGCTTCGTCCCTCATCTACATATGATCTTACATATTCATGAGAATATACGTTTCCAGCCCTATCGCCATAGCTTTTGACAGTCTCATAGATTATTGGGTTTATTTCCACTGATGTGGTATCTTTGCTCCCGCTTACCAATGATGCAACCACGTCTCTCCCACCACCAGATCCGATCACAAGAACTTTGGGATCTTGCATCATTTTGAAAGGTAGGTACTGCATCCAAGTAGAAAGTTCTTGTCTGCTTTCAGTGTTTCCGTCCCATGATATAATGTTGGTTCCAGCGCCGCCGTCGATAAAGACCTTTGCTACAAGCCCCTCGCCACTCGCACCTCCTTCAACTACGTCTATTCTAGAAAATGAGTTCCATTCTGTCTTGACTATTTTTGACCCCGGATGCTCGCGCAAATATATTGGTAGGTCTTTCTGAGCTGTCGGATCTGTTGGTATTGCAAAGATCTGCGTAGCATGATTAAGGAAAATAAGTGATATAGCAAATGCTACAAACATAAGGCTCACAACAGTTTTTTTGGTATTCTTTGCGATCCTCGAAAATATAGTGCCTCCTATGGCTGCTATTAACCCAACTATAAGAGTCGCACCTTCACCGCCTGTAAGCACCAAAAACAAGACTACCAGAAGTGCTCCAGCAGATGCACCAATTAAATCTGCAGCATATAGCCTTCCAGCCACAGAGGCAAATGCATTGAATGCGGCAGATATTATAATTCCAACTAAAAAAAATGGCACAGAGAATAGAATCATAAACAATGGAAGGTAGATAACCTGTGAAGCGAGTGCATGCATAACAAAAAGGGTTATCGGGATAAAAATGGCTATGCCCCATGCAGAGTATATAGTTAGGTTCTCTGCCCACTTACCTTTTAGCTTATTTACACGATGCTGTACAACTAGCCCTGAGGCTCCAAGGCCGACAAGGGCTACAGATACTGCTACAAAAGCAAAATGGTACCATATGGCGGCAGAAAATATCCTTGTAATTGATACTTCAAGTACTAGACCAGATAGAGCGATAAGGAATATTCCAGCAAACAACAGCCTGCGGTTTACTAGAACGGGTATCGATTGCCAGCTTGCCATGCCTTTTGTTACTTAGCTCATGTTTTGTGTGAGTTTTAAAAACCTTATGAAGGCGAATTATTGATTCTGATTGCGACTTCGCTCCCCTCATAGTTTTCTATCATGCTGGTGTAGGGGTATAGGCCTAAATCAAAATTAGTAACCTCACCTTTGAATGTTGCAATTGTGCTTGTATTACTATAGAGCTCATGAAGCAGTTCGTTGTCTTCATTTCCAATATCTAGCTTGAATCTTGGATCGTCTATTAGAAGAACTCGGCTTTCGGCAGTATCGACAGGGAAATAAAGCATATCTCGATAATCAGAGAATATATGGTCCTTATCGAATACGTATTTGAATATCCATGAATAAACGGGGTTTGAAATTACGGTTGGATTTCCGGTGGCGCCGTCTCCCCTTCCGTCCAAATACCTAGCAACATAAGCAGCGGATTCAATCTGAGCCGATGTAACATCTGTAACAATGAGCAGTGTAGTACTTATCACTCCAAAAACAATAACCGATGAAAGTATAGCAACTGTAAGCGCCTTTTGTGTAATTTTTTTACTCTTTTCAATTATATCAAATAAGAGTTTAGCTGCTCCTATACATAGCGCCGGGAATATGGGAATCCAATAAAAGAAGTTGGTGTACCCCATGACAGCAAGGAATGCTATGAATGGAAGACTCCATAAAAGAATGAAATAATCTCTTCTTATGAAAGAATAAGCGAGGCCACCAAATCCTGCTACAAAGATGAAGGGATCAATAATAGCTAAAAGGAATACAATCCAAGGCAGGCCGCCATTTTCTCTATTTATTTGCCATAGCACATCATTTGTCCAAGAGTTAAACGCACCAGCTAGTATACTCTGAGCAGGCCAAAGTAATGGGATCAATATCACAGGGACAAACCATATTCCAAGAGCTTTTAGGCTTCTCTTATTATTCCGGTAAATTAGGAAAGCTACTAATGGGATTATGGTAAATGCAGGAATCTTTGTAAAAATGGCTATGCCGAGGAGTACTCCTGACAGTACAATTAGAATATTATTATTATTGTTGTTGTTGTTTTTTTCTGATTTTGATTTTGTAGTATAAACCGCCAGCAATATTGAAAGGAGAAGGAATGGCAGGAGAAGAGAATCTAACAATATCATTCTAGTAAACCATGTTGCTGGCATTACTGCAAACAGAATTGAGGCAAACAGCGCAACATTTCTGTTGTACATACGCTCTGAGATTTTGTAGATAAGAAAAGTATCTATTACTGCCAGTATTCCCATTAAGATTCTGGGAACTTGATAGAGTGATTCTATCGAATGCAGATCTGGAGAAGGATTTAATGATTCTGGATAGCCAATAATCGTTAGCATACCCCCCAGAAAGAATTGTCCAAAAAAGGGGTGATCATAATAATATGCCTCTTGGGGTCCAAGACCTTCCATGACATGCATGGCTCTTCGCATGTAGACTCCTTCGTCATAGAAAAGGTTAGGAAAGCCGACAGGGTTCCACAAGTGCGTATAAGCAGATAATGCTAAGGGTATCAAGACGATGGACATTGAGACAGAGTATGCCTGCCTGGAGAGAAGACCCAAACTCCTATCTCATCAAGGAAACATGACTATTATCGTTTGCGGGCATGCAAAAGATTATTTCCCCTTTTAATTTCTGCTAACATTGCCTTATGGTTACAAAAATGGCTATTGTCGCGATCACGAGGCACGGCATTGAAATAGCCCGTAGGATAAAACAAAAGATGCCCGAAGTGGAGATATATGTGCCAGTAAAGCATAATGATGGTGGCGATGACATTCTCTGGTTTCCAGAGCAAAGTACGCACCTTGTAGGCAAACTTTTCAAGAGTTACGATGCATTGATCTGCATATTTTCTCTTGGAGCCGTGATCAGAATGGTGGCTCCCAACCTCATTGATAAAAAGAGCGATCCTGCTGTGCTAGTCATCGATGACAGGGCAAATAATGTCATAAGCGCACTCTCAGGACATCTTGGGGGAGCAAATGCACTTGCAAGGTTAGTTGCTTCATTTCTTGATGCACAGCCAGTAATCACAACTGCCGCAGATGTCAACGAGACCATCGCAGTTGACCTTGTAGGAAGGGAGTTTGGTTGGACAGTTGAGAATTTTGAGAATGTGACCAAGGTTAGTGCATCCATGGTCAATGAAGAAAAAATTGCGATATATCAAGACGCAGGTGAAAGCAACTGGTGGCATGAGCCGCTTCCAGGAAATGTTACCGTCGTAGGCAGTATTGATAAAATAAAATCGCAGGAATTCAAGGCGGGGCTCATAATTTCCGACAGACTAGTTTTAGACCAAAGTATCATAAGCAAGTCGGTTATTTATCGGCCCAAGTCACTCGTAGTTGGGATAGGCTTGCACTGGGACACAAGCAAAGAAACAATAAAGTCTGGCATCGACACGGTTTTCAAAGAAAATAGACTCTCCTTTCAAAGCATCAGGAACCTTGCATCAATTAATCGCAAAACAAAGGTAAAGGGACTTGAAGAGTTCTCTATACAACACGGCATACCCGTCGAAATCTATGAGAAAGATAGACTTGCGTCGGTGGACGTGCCCAACCCATCAGCAACTGTACAAAAGTTCGAAGGAACTTCGAGTGTGTCTGAAGCCTCATCACTTCTCAGCTCGAAGGGCGAGCTTGTAGTGCCAAAGCAAAAGCTTCCCCCCAACCTCACACTTGCCGTATCACGCATCCGTGATCAGTATTAAATTATACAAATTTTGTACGTAATTCTGGTCTTTTGTAGATAAATATGACATTTGTCGAGTAACGATAAATTAATTTTAAATATGAGTTCTTTGTATTATAATTCTGATAGACAATGTCTGAACCAGTAATACAACGCTGGGAGCGTGTTATACACAAGAATGTACGTTCCAAGGACCGGATTGATATTGGAAACATCATTTCTGAATCCGGCGAGACATTTACTGTGATGCAAGGTGCCAGCAGGGAATACAATATTCCAAAGTCTGCAGTTGAAGCTTTTGATGGATCAGAACTTTACCTTTCGATACCATTTTCGGAAGTTCTAAGGTACAAAGTCGCGTAGCCCTTACCCAGCTTTTTTTTGAATCTGGCAAGCAAGGATACTATGAAGTAAATAGCTAGGTTGAGCGACGTTGATTGAAAATGCACAAATAACAAGAAGGTAATATTAATAATAATATTAATGGTTGCCGCCTGTTCCCTATTGACTGTAATAATCTGGAACATCAAAAAATTGCCAGTTTCGTGAAGATATCAAAAGCTGTGTGCGCGCGTGCATGTACGTACGCATCGTACCACGCCCCGCATACTGAAAGATATTTTAGTCAGCCAAATTATCTGTGCACATATACACAGTTGAAAAAGGCGCTTTTGATAGTAGACAGAGGGAGTAGGGAGCCCGACGTAAGGCACGAGCTCGAACAGATTTGCTTGTTAGCAAAGCAACGGGCAGGCTATGACCATGTAGATTATTCCTTCCTTGAGGTATTGCCGCCATTCATTGCCGAAGGAATCAGCGAGTGCATGGCAGCGGGGGCCAGCTTTATCACTGTGATGCCATATTTTCTATATCCTGGAATGAAGTTGAGAGACACTGTCAAGCAGAGTGCCAAGATAGGTAGAGACAAGAACTTGAAGCTCGTGATAACAAAGCCGCTCTCTTACCATCCAATGATGGTGCAACTGATAATTGACAGGATAAATGAGTTGAAAAAGAGCAAGTGCATTAGCCAACCGGACAGGGAATGTGACGTGGTATTGATAGGCCATGGAAGCAGCGACAAGAATGCCCATGACGCGTTTGTTTATGCTGCGAACTCCATCACGCAGTACTATCGCAAGGTGGAATTTTGCTTTCTTGAGCTCGACAGGCCAAATATTGAAGAGGGCATTTGGCGGACGGTTGCAGGGAATCCACAGGTAATACTGATTGTGCCATACTTTTTGCACAAGGGCGCGCACATTAAAAGAGATGTGATTAAGGACCTAAATGCGGCCTTCGACAAATACAACTTCAAGAACACCTTCATGGGCCAGCACCTAGGAGTTGACGAAAAATTAGTCGATATCATTATAGAAAGAGCAAGTGAGGTTGAGAAACGGCTTGGCATCTAAGGACAGCGTGCACTCTTACCGCAATCAGTACAGCGGAACTGCTGCCGGCAGGGCTATGTCAGAAAAGGCTTTTGACATTGAGAAAAGAAGTTTTGAGATCATAGAATCAGAGGTAAGTAACCATCAGTACAACGAAAACGAATGGGTCATTGTAAGGCGTGTGATACACGCAACAGCAGACTTTGACTTTGCAGGCAAGGGAAAAATTATCTTCCATAAAAAGGCCATCGAGTCTGCTTTCAATGCCCTCAGAGAGAGGTGCACCATTGTTACAGATGTAGATATGGTGCTTGCCGCAATAAGCAAGAAATCAATAATCGACCTGGGCCTCAAGACAGTGTGTTATATCTCTGAGTCTATGGTGGCAGAGCAGGCACGCAGGTTGGGCAAAACAAGGTCAGAGACTGCCATGCGGCGCGCTGCTAAGGACATGGACGGTGGCATTATTGCAATAGGAAACGCTCCTACGGCTCTGTATGAGGTGATCAATATGGTAAGAGAAGGCATTACAAAACCTGCTCTTGTAGTTGGGATACCAGTAGGCTTCGTATCTGCGGCTGAATCAAAAGAAGAACTTACGAAAATGAATGACCTGCCTTTTATAACAAATGTTGGAAGGAAAGGCGGCAGCTCTGCAGTGTCCTCGATAATAAATGCCATAATGCTGCTTTACCAGAGCAAAAAGTCATTTGCGTGAAAATCTAACACAAGAGACCACCATCCGCTCGGGCAATTTCCTGTTTGCAAAATGCAAGTGCATGTAGGCTGCCAGACTGTTATCATTTATGATAAAGCCATCCTGATTGCCTGTAACCCCCTTGCCTTTCTTCATTGAGTAGGCGAATCGCGAATCACCTGCTATATTTTCAATTGAAGAATAATGGAATTCGTGCCCTCGAAGGCGCGTCTTGCCAAATATCGAGCCGTTACACTCTGCGTCAGTATAGTTCAGGGTCAGCCTGCCCGTCATCAGGGTGTCTGCTTCTATAATGCCAGCCATCTTCCTTGCCTTTTTCTCACCCTTGTAGCCACTTATAGACCGGGTTAGATACATCAGCCCTCCACACTCGGCATAGATGGGCATACCCTCATCGACTGCCCTTCTGATTGACCTCACCATCGATCTGTTCTTCTCAAGCCTGTCTGCAAGCACCTCCGGAAACCCTCCTCCAAGCATCAATCCATGCACGCCGTTTGGCAGCTTTTGCTCTTTTATCGGGCTAAAAAAAACAAGCTGCGCTCCGCTCATTTTCAAAGCAATAAAGTTGTCGGGATAGTAGAAGTTGAACGATTCGTCAAGGCCTACAGCAATCCTTGCTCTGGCTGGCTGCTTTGGGTGATCACGAGCATCAGGGAGTGAAGTTATGCTACATAGGCTCAATACTTTATCGAGGTCAATGCATTCTGCAATGTATCTTGCTGTACGAGTTATCATCTGACTTTTGGTTCCTTTCAATTCTAACGCAGGGACTAGCCCAAGGTGTCGCTCTTCCATTTCGATCTGACTATTGCGAGTGAGTACCCCAACTACTGGAATCTTGACTACCCCTACAAGAGCCTCAGCAATGTAGTTGGCGTGCCTCTGTCCTGCAACGTTGTTTAGGATGACAGCTGCTATGTGCAATTTTCTATCGAAGTGCAAAAAGCCTAGTATAATAGCAGCTATAGATCGTGCGCCCTTGCTTGCATCGACTACTAGCACTATGGGTGCATCTAGAATTTTGGCCACATGGGCTGTGCTGGCAAAGTCGCTCTTACCAGACATTCCGTCAAATAATCCCATTACGCCTTCTACTACTGCGATATCTGCATCTTTACATGCTGATGCAAAGCAGTCAAGCACTCCCTGCCTGCCCATCATCCACACGTCAAGATTGCGCGAATTCCTGTTTGTTACAAGAGTGTGATAAGAAGGGTCAATAAAGTCTGGGCCAACCTTGAAGGGTTGGACTCGCAAGCCTCTTTTGCTGAGGCCATGCATGACACCGACTGCAACAGTAGTCTTGCCAACTCCGCTTGTAACCCCTGCAATGACTATCCGGGATACGTGCATTGAGAGTTGGTTAAATTGATTTTAATTTTAGTTTTTAGTATCGAGATAGCTCAAATTGCCCTATTACATGGTGCCATTTGGCAAATAATGTGATTAAGAGGCATGTTTGACAACTATACGTCAATCGTCATCAAGAATGGGCTTGGCTGAAAGTATGATAGCTGTAAAAACACTGGCAGTTGCCATAGGCCCTTTCTGCAGGCCGTATTTTACAGATCAGCAACACCCGCAAGAGCAAAGCAATTTATGGACAAAGAGACAAGAAAAAATTCGTCCAAGGGTTCCTTACATAAAATACAGCAAAGCATTTCTAATGAAAATGCTCGATTGATTTTTATTTTCACACATTTTTATCATCTGCTAACAGATGCTAGAGAGAGGCCTTGTAATTGTCTACACTGGAAAGGGTAAGGGCAAGACTACTGCCGCGCTCGGGATCGTATTGCGTGCCGTAGGCCACGGATACAAGGTCGGTATGATCCAGTTCATCAAGGGTGAGTGGTACTATGGTGAGCTCACAAGCTCAAAGAGGCTTGAGCCCGAGTTTGAGATGATAGCAGCTGGTAGGGGATTCGTTGGCATAATTGATGACGACCATCCAATAGAAGACCACCAGAGGGCGGCAAAGGAGGCAATTGAACTTGCAAAGCAAAAAATTGCTTCTGGCATATACGATATCATGATACTCGATGAAGTAAATTATGCCGCAAAACTGAACCTGATATCGCAGCAGGATATTTTAGATATCATAGCTGCGAAGCCGGAAAAGACTAGCCTCATCTTAACCGGCAACTACGTTCCTGAATCTGTCATCGCTGCAGCAGATTTGGTCACCGAAATGAGGGAGATCAAACACCCTTATCAAAAGGGTATGAAGGCAAAGAAAGGGATTGACTTTTAGCACTTTATATTATCGTTTTTCATTCATACGGGAGGCAAATGGGAACATGAGAAGTCATGAGTGACTAAACGCACATAACGAATCTTACATACGTTGTAGTCAAATTCGCTCATGTGTTTTGGAGGATATGCAGGGCAACTTATTCGGTGCTGATCCTGACAGTTATTTTGTGGTAAAGATAGACAGAATTCTCTTGCTATTATCATGTATATACTGCAGAGTATAGATTGATCAGCGTAGAAATTATAAAGAAGTACCAAAGTCGGGCCGATACTAGCAGATCTATAGATTCACATACATCTGTTTATCCTCACATATTTTTGCTTTTAGAATTGAAAGGTAAACACCATGTGTATATAAAACGGTCCCAAAAAGACTTACCCTTTCGCCAAATTCTAGGAGCAAAAATGAATAGCGTGTAAAAAGTAAAAGCATAATGTTAAAGTATGCCATCTGCTCCGTGTCTATCATAATTATAAGATGACTGCCACGGACGAGATTCAGAAGCTTCCTGAGGAAGGAGAGATCATAATTGCCACTGTCAGGCAGGTGACAGGACATGGGGCATATGTCACGCTAGACGAATACAATAACATGACCGGCTTTCTCCATATCTCTGAGATTGCAACTGGCTGGATTAGAAATATCGAGCGCTATGTCCGGCCGAAGCAAAAAGCGGTTCTAAAAGTAATCAGGGTCAACAAGGTAAGGGGTGAAGTGGATACTTCGCTAAAGCAGGTCTCTGGCGAGGAACGTAAGTCCAAGCTTATAGAGGTGAAAAAAAGCGATAAGGCGGCTACATTCTTGGATTTTACTAAGTCAAAACTCAAACTGACAGACGAACAGGTCGAAGAAATAGAGGACAGGTTACTCCAAAAATATGATTACCTCTATGATGCTTTTGAAGCTGTGTCGAGGAAGGGTCTAGAGGCAATCCAGAATATCGACCTCTCACCTGAGACAAAGAAGGCAATAGAGGAAGCAAGCAAGAGAATCCCCATTCCGCTTGTAGAAATAAGCGGCATAATGGAGATAACATCAAAAAAGCCAGATGGCATTGAAATTATCAAGAATACACTTGCAAGCGCTGAGGGCAGTAAGGGAGGTGCAAGTAGTACTATAACGTACATTGGGGCTCCCCGCTACAGGATCGTGGTGACCGCTGAGAACTTCAAAGTTGCCGAAAAATTCATGAATAACACAGTTGAAAAAATGCGGACTAATATTGAAAAGCAGCACGGTACATTTAATTTTGTACGTCAAGACTCGAAGAAGTCTCACACTCTTCAGCTGGCACAGAATACGAGATGAAGCATCTTGTACGTAAGTGTCCTTCCTGTAATACATATACGCTCAAACACCAGTGTCCAAAATGCAATTTTACGACAATAGATCCGCACCCGCCGAAGTACTCACCTGATGATAAGTATATTCGCTATCGGATAGCAGACAGGTATATGCATAATCCTGAAGAATTATAAGTAAACCAAAACAATTCTGTCCAGATGAACTTTGCAATAGCCGGTGCCGGAGTCGCCGGGAGTTATCTTGGCAACATGCTCCAAAAGCGGGGTCACGATGTCGATATCTTTGAGGCCTCCAAAAAAGATCACCATTGGCCCGTCTGCGCTTGGGGCGCATCTAGGCACATGCTTGAGAGGTTCTCTAAGCAAGCTGGGCTAGACTTTAGCAATTACATTTTTCATGTCGGACAGCGGCTCAAGATAGAACTGCCAAATAACAATGAAGAATCTCTTGAGCTGAAAGGCCTCGTGACATATAACAAGTACGGTTGGGAGGCCGATCTGCTGAAAAATGTTAAAGTGACGTATGGCGTCAAGGTTACTCGAGAAGCGTTCTCCTTTGACAAATATGATTACATAATTGATTGTACTGGACTACATCGCTCGCTTCTGCCTAAGTCAGGTCTAGATTTCTTGATACCTGCGTACGAATACCTTCTTGAAAATGTAAGGGGAGCAGACGATTTTTATGTCATCAGTTATAAAGGTGCTAAAGGATATTTCTGGTATTTTCCCCTAGATAATGGCCGAGGCTACATGGGAGCCGGTGATATTGAGAAAAAATATTATGGTATTGAAGCTTTTTTCAAGCAGCACCCTGAAGCCAAAGTCGTCAAAAAGATAGGCAGGCCGATTAGACTCGCACCATCAAAGCGCATGGAGCCATTCTATGATGGTAACATTATAGGCGTAGGTGAGTCGATTGGCTGTGTTTTCCCAATGCTGGGTGAAGGAATAATTCCATCATTAATCTGCTGTGATATATTTTTAGATGTCCTAGACAGAAGCAAGAGCAAGTTTGATTTCAAGCAATATCGAAAGAAGGTACTTGACACCTTTGACTACTACGACGACGTTTACAAGATTGTAAGACTCAAGATGGAGGGCAAGCTAAGGACTGTTCGGCACATTAATCTAATGATGAGCATGTATCGGAATATGAAGAAAGAGGAAAAGCGTTTTGGGTTTGAGATCAGCCTCGAAAAGATGACTCGCCTTGTAAACGCTTTATAGTAGCGTGGATTAGATAAGGCAACTTGTTGAGTCTAGATCAACAGGAGTTTTTTATTACCATCGATAGACTCAATATGTTCAGACTTACTAGCTTAGTGAGTGGCAAAAGAAGTCTTCTCGCTTAGACTTACAAAATTTACAGTAGGCTTCGATAGTCCTGCCAGAACCTGTTGAATGAGCTTCTCTATTTCAAGGGGTTACTTTCTGAGCATTTCTTTTCTGGCACATACACAATAACTGAGAAAAGTCTTGTTGCCGCCTTAGATTTTGATTGTGGATACATTTTCCTTTTTCAAATTTGCATTTCTTGGAAACGAAAAGCAAATGGCATTAATAGTCTTTGTGATATGTATAGTATTGAGGGCCGTACCAGAGCTTGCGGCCTACCCTCATCCAATAGGATACGATGTTGTAAATTACTACATTCCAAAAGTTGTAAATTTTCAGGAACAGTGGACTGCGATATCTAACCAATTTCCGTTATATGTCACCTTTCTTTACTCTTTAAGCACTGCAATCGGACTCCAACCACCGGCGGTAGTTACGTCCGTGGCCGTGGCAATGGCTGGCATTTTTGGCTTGTCGTTATTTTACATTGGAAGGACTCTGCTTAACCTTCGAATAATCCAAAGTGTCTTTCTGGCTACTTTCACTGTTTTTCAGATGGCAGTGCTCCGAACCTTTTGGGATCTCCACAAAGATGTCTTGGCCCTTGCAGCGATGCTGTTTGTCCTTTCCCTTCTTGGCAGAAAAGACGCAGACTGGAAGGTGCTATCAATAACGCTGGCACTGAGTGCAATCACTGTCGCAGCAGACAGAATGATAGGAGCAATATTGTGCGTCTCGCTCGCAGCCTATTTGGTCATAACTAGGCGAAAAGATGTAGCTTTGACTGCTTTTCTTGCCATAAGTTTGTTCTCGATATTGATGGTTGCAAGTTATCAGGCAAGTTATCATAACACTAATACAATCGCAAGCTGGACATCAGCGATTAACACACCTAATTTTTACAGTCAAGGAAACCTTCTTATCTATTTTCTTGTAGTAAACTGCTTAGTCGCTGCCCCGGCAACAATTGGCTTTTTGCACATGCAAAACAGCCTGCTTAAAATTCCACTGCTTGTTTCTCTTGCAGGGTCATTCTCATGGCTAGTATTTCCAGAGAATAACTTGCTTGCCGCAGATAGATGGATAGTCTTAACCGGTATTTTCCTCTCAGTCTTTGCCGGCTACGGCATCTTGCATCTTGTCAACAGGCTCAAGTCAAATCTTTCTGCAATAGTTGCCTGCTCGATACTTGCGGTATTTGCTGTAATAGGGCTGGCATATGCATTAATGCCCTATGACAGCCCTTTTATCCTCTATGGCGCTGTACGAAATTATATTACATACTTTGCGCCTGTGACAATGCAGTTTAATTCACTCGATATACAAGATAATGATAACCTACTATTGGCAATTGCACAGATAAACGAAAATACCGAGCATGACGCCATTATTGTAGGTGAACCGCATTGGCGAGGTTTCATGGAATTGTATCTAAAAGATAACAGGATATATCACTTTTCAAATGACCCCCTGGCTCTTGCTATGACTATCGAGCAACAAGGGCACCACGTATATTTGATCAAGCTTGAAGGAAATCTGCAGACAAGTTTTAAGATAGAAAACATCCAAAAAAGATGAGATCTTAACTGTATTATACAGAAGCGTTGTATCCTCTCACTAATAAGAGACAATGCTTCTGCATTTTCTCATGACATCGGAAACTCTAACTCGCGCAGCGTTGGTATGAATTTTTTAAGACGCACCGTCTAGTTTGTTTTCATAATAAATTCGCGAACGTTATCAGCATCGAGCATATTCTCTAATGATAAGAGAAAGAATAGTTGCGCTATGAGCCTCCTTAAATAGTCCTCGGATCATTACCGCAACTTTTATCTCCCACTAGACGCTCTGTTCTTAATAATAATAATAATAGGCTACTTCCAAAGGAGACCCAGTGAGATGTCGACCAAGAAGCAATATTTAACGAAAATATGGTGCAGCCAAGGTTGTAGCTTTTCGAGCTGACAGATGGCGAAGCTGCAGCTAAAAAAGAGAATGATTCAAACGAGGCTCAAAAGACGCTAAAAAAATATAATTAAAAAGATTCCTCTGGATCATCTTTCTTCATTTCAAGCAGGTACCACAGCCGCTAGCCGCGATTCATGGTAAAGTAGGATGTGGAATTCTTAGCATGTAACCTCTTTTCAATATATAAATATCAAGCATACCTTTTTTCAAGGTCTACAAAGTGATCCAGATCCATAAACCGGTTAAAGTCCTTGAACGTAACCATAATGTTGCGAGCGTCTTTAGTTGTGCCAGTATTTTTTAACTCTGTGAGCACCTGTCTCATCGCAAATGTGGCGCTGTAGATTGCTGACAGAGGAAAAACTGCGATCTGGTAGCCAAGTTTTAGAAGCTCGCTTGCAGACAGGTTTGGAGTCACTCCATCCTCTATCATATTTGCAACGAGGGGCGCATCATCTATTTCATTGGCCACCTTTTTCAACTCTTCAACTGAGCGGGGTGCTTCGACAAATATGACGTCAGCGCCAGCCTTTCTATAGGCTTTGCCGCGCTCGATTGCTTCGTCAAGTCCTATTGGCGCACGGGCGTCAGTTCTTGCAACAATGATAAAGTCCTTGCTCTGTCGCGCATCTAGGGCTGCCTTGAGCTTAGGTATGTATTCGTCTTTTGATATGACATCTTTGCCCACCATATGGCCGCATCTCTTTGGCCAGACTTGATCTTCAAGAAAGATGCCTGCAGCACCTAGGCTTTCAAGGTCTCTGACAAGCCGCCAGACGTTGAGAGGATTGCCATACCCCGTGTCAGCATCAACTAGAACTGGGACCCTTACTGCTCGGATTATCCTCATAGCATTGTCAATTGTTTCGCCGGAGTTTAGCAATCCATAGTCCGGCATTCCCAGCAAAGCTGCAGACGAGCCATATCCTGTCTGAAACATCGCCTCAAAGCCCACATGCTCTGCTATTTTGGCGCTCAGCGCGTCAAAAACGCCAGGCAACACAATTATCTTATTCCTGTCTTCAAGCTGCTCCCTCAAAGAGGCTCGTGGTTTATTATGCATCGGTGAGAAGTGGAAGGGAGAGAATATTATATTAGCCTTCCACCGGCCACCCGCCTGGCGTTATCAATTCCACGAGATTACCGGCAGGATCCCGGAAGTAAAGGGACTTCATCTTGCTATTCCATATAACTTCTTTTTCTATCGTAATGCCATTCCTTACCAAGAGCTCCTTGCACGGCTGATATTCTTGCTCTTCGATCTCCATAGCAAAGTGAATCCTGGATGGTGGGGTCATTGCGCCATGCGTAGGTAGTTTATCGTTATTGATACTAGTTCGTAAAGGATCAAATATCAACAGCATGCTCTTGCCGGCCTTTAAGAAGATCAGCTTATCTCCTTCTTCTTGAATAACAGACAAACCAAGAATTCCTACGTAAAACTTTTTCATGCTTTTAAGATCAGAAGAATAGATGCATGTCTCAACGACCTTGTTTATTTTCAATATCACTGTTGCTGCTGCATCTCTGGCTCAATAGGGACAACCTCATAATTGCCGTCTTGATACTTTACAACGAATAACTGGCATACTCTACATTCGTATTGCTTGACAGGTGGGTCATGTAGTACAGAGCCATTAAGCCATACCATGATTGCGCCGCAGTTAGGACAGTTCATCATAGAGGTGTGGGTTAAATTAAGGGCTTAGAGTTAATATGTCTTATTGCAAGTGCAATATTCGCGCCTGGAAAGGCTATTTCATGTATTCTATTTATATCTCGAAAATGCAGTCTAAACTTGAATTTTTTGCTGTTGTCCTCATGTTCTCCAGTCCTCAAAAACAGCTACCTGGGGCTAAAGTGAAGAGACACTACAACTGTGAGAAAATTTACGTCTTCTAAATATAATGCTCGACTTTTCACTCTTGTTTGGCAGATTGCCTATAGAGCCCCGGAAGTAGCGATCTCCGAATTGTATTTTGTGCCTTAACATGCTGAAAGTGTCCTGAGCCAAAAAAGTAGTTTGAAAAATACTGCACGATTATGAATTGTGTATGCATCATATATCAAGAACTATCACTCAAACCGTACACTTCCTTGCAGAGCACTAACTTTATACTTTCGCTATGAATGCACTCCACTTAAACATATTCTTTGTCCTCACCGTTGATTGCGTGCATGGGGTATTATCCACTTCATCTTCCTTATGATCTGACTCTCATTCTTTATCGCGGCACATATTTGTTGTGCTTAATGCTAAATATCTTCTTATCTTCTCTTCCAGCAATGTCGAGAGAGGTGGAGAGCATTTCATCATGTAATTCACGCAAAATCACCATCTTGGGATCGCGCTCTTTTGCGTTCGAAAACATGGAACAACATATATGCTATAGGAGGCTGTTGATTTTTTAGTCTGTCTAGAGTGAATAAAGCAGGATTGATATCGGTTATTGAAGGTACTAAACTTGTCCGTCTGGCCAGAATCTCGGTCGAAAAATACTTGCAAGAATCAGTCATAATCAAGTCAGAAAGGAACATGCTAGAAAAGGCAGGGATTTTTGTAACTCTGAACTATGTAACTAGAAGCAGAAAGGAGTACTTGCGCGGCTGTATTGGCTTTCCACTTCCAGAGAAACCACTGTACCAGGCAGTGATCGAGGCAGCAATTGCAGCAGCATCAGAAGATCCTCGCTTTCCGCCTCTCGACCGACAGGAGCTTGACAATATCCTTTTCGAGGTAAGCGTACTTACTCCTCCCCAACAGATCACAGCCAGCCCAGCCGACTATGGAAAAGAGATCCAGATAGGAAGAGACGGCCTAATACTGCACTGGCGGTTTGGTGCGGGGCTACTCCTGCCGCAGGTGCCAGTCGAATTAAAGTGGGATGTTGAGGAATACCTCGCAAATATCTGCTACAAAGCAGGCGCGCCGCCAGATGTATGGCTTGACCCTATCTCAAAACTATACAAATTTCAAGCAGCAGTGTTCAAAGAAGTTGAACCAAAGGGTGAGGTCATGTGGCTTGGAATATGACAATAATATATAATCAAGGGTGATGATATTCAGCCCATTGTCACCAGCAGCATACTTTGCACCGTATGGTGTAGGCCTTGGGCACGCAAGCCGATTGCTTATGGTGGCCGATCACCTCAAACAAGGGGGGATAAGTGTTCAATTCTCATCATATGGCGAGGCAGTAAGCTACGTTTCGATCAGAGGCTACAAGTGCGCTACTGTTTCACCAGTCGAGTTTGCTTGGAGCATGGAAGGAGGCTTCTCTGTCAAGGACAGCATAGCTAATGTCCCTGTCTGGTTTGCCAATTTTTCAAGGCAGGTTAACCAAGAAACACGCAACATGCTCGAGTGCAATCCAGATATCGTAGTATCCGACAGCAGGTTGTCACCGCTTATGGCAGCCAGATTGCTCAAGGTTCCTTCAGTTGTGATGTTGAACCAGATAAAGCTATTACTCTCGCCTCGTCTCCATGATCTTGTAGCGCCGCGCATTTTTGAAAATGTCGTAGGCGAATTCTTGGGCTCGTTGTGGGCAATGGCTGAAAGAGTTTTGGTGCCGGATCTTCCACCACCTTACACGCTTTCCGCCCACAATATATGGGATATAGGCTCAGCATCACGAAAGCTGGAATACATCGGATTTGCTTCGCCAAGACCTCAAATAGACAAAGAGCACGTCATCAAAGTAGCCAATATGCTGGGTTTTGACAGCAGTCGGCCGCTCGTCTTTGTACACGTAAGCGGCCCAGTCCAGACACGACCAGCACTCCTCAAGGTTGCGGTTGAAACAGCTAAAAGGCTGGATCCCAAGATCCAGTTTGTCATCTCAGCAGGCAACCCGAAGGGCATAAGCGACCCAAGAAGGATTGGAAGATTAAGCTGGTATTATGAATGGTGCCCTGTCCGGGATGAGATATTTGCCGCAAGCGACCTTCTCGTGTTAAGAGGTGGTCACGTCGCGCTGTCGCAGGCAATCCAGTTTGGCAAGCCCGTCGTTACTGTGCCTATTGAGAATCATGGCGAGCAGTTGGGCAATTGCGCCAAGATCGAGGAGCTTGGAGCAGGAGTAATGCTGCATCCAAAGCGGTTGAGACCGGAGCAACTTGCCGATGCTATTGAAAAAGTACTTGGCGACTCTGACTACAATAAGAAAGCAGCTGAACTTCAGAGGGTAGCTGAAAAGCTAAATGGAATCGATAATGTCGTGCAAATAGTTAGGTCCTATCTTTAACTCCAGCCTCTTTGTATGCTTAATTGCTAGCCTCGCTTCAGAATCAACAGCATTGCTGTACTTTTGAAGCTTGCCTTTTGCAACTTTCACGGCTGAAATATTAAGCTCTATTCCAGCCTCTTCTGCATGCCTGCCAAGCTCACTTGCTAGAAATAGCAGTGGCGCAAAAGGCATCTTTCCTGCAAACACAGTTTCTTGAATGATAGGTTCTATGAACCAAATTGGATGAACTGCAGCGGTCAGGGGAAAGACGATCCTGTTGTTCTGACATTGTATTAGAATCTTTGAGATGATCTTTTCCTTCAGCAATACTGATACCATCCCTTTTGCGGGCACATTGATTGGCATTGCTAAGATTGTTTGTTTTTTTCTTCTTGTTTTTGTAGCAAAGAGCTGCACAAGCTTGGCATTGATTTCAAGCTCGCTTTCGTCAACATATGGCAATACAACAGTAGTACAGTCAAAGCCCGCTTTAGCGGCCGTCAGGCATGAGAGAAATGATAGAGAGTCATGTATACTACTCAAAACTCTACCATGTGAACTGGCGATAAGCCCCCCGGGGGCAGTCATTACTTGGCTGCACACATACGCGGACTCCTTACCTATGACTGCGAGAACGAGGCGGCTGGCGTCCTTCTCAGTTTTTGCAGGCCAAGCCTTTATCGATGCTAACCTTGCTGCAAGTGTGCCAGAGGCACAAAACTCAATATCTCTACTAACATAGTCAGATTTGGCATCCGGTTGTATGATGGCTTTGACATAAAACCTATCGCCGGGAATGATGATCTTACTGCCAACTTCAACTATTGCATCTGAAAGATCAGAAAAGTTGCTTGATACTTTGTTGGCTATTGCAATACTCTCAATTCCAAACATGCTTGCAAGCTGGGAGGCAAGCTCAACAACATCTCTTGCTTCACATATTATACAGTTGTATTCGACATTGACACTTATCGTTTCTCTTGCAGCCTTTTGGATAGTCTGAGCAAGTGCCCGCTCATCGGTAAAAAGTGATGGGAATGCAATAACCACGCTCAATTGTACATAAGAACAAGAATCTGATAATTATATTATAAGAAATAAAATAATATAATGGGGACGTTGCCCCAGCCAATTCCTACCAGTGATGCTTTTCGTCTGGAATCAAGCCGATCTGCTCGCGCTCAAAGTACCTTTCCAACTCCTGTGCCCACTTTTCTTTTGCTGCTCCACCGCCAAGTCCCTTTCTTCTAAGCCAGAAGGCGATAACCCCTAACAGGAACACTGCGAACAGCATGGTTCCGAATATGTATACCATGACATCATAGAACAGCGGGTCGTATGCCGGGCCTATCTGCGCAAATAGTTGTTGATACCACATTATCTCTATGCAAAAAAATCCAAATATATATATTTGTCGGTTTCACGCACGAGAATCTTGAATGTAACAAGTTATTGTTCCTTAGGAGGTATTAGTAGGATCCAACGCCTTTCTTGTCTTTAAATGGAACCCATTAGGTCAATTACCATTCCGAGCTAAAATGTTTCAAATAAAACAAAAAAAGAGGGAGCTTAAGTCTTTACTGGCTTTGCGCCTCTGCCCTTTAAGAAGAATGCTGCTGCTACGCCACCAAAAATGGCAGCAAGAACTCCAATAAACACTGTCATTTGGCCTGATTCAGTTGACAACATTGGCGTCCCAGAACCCGTAGCTGGGTTTTCTTGTGCGGCCGTAAGTCTCTTTTTAGCTAGAATATTTACGTCACTGCAGGTCTCGCGTGGTATTCCAAGCTGTTCACATTCTTGTAGCTGTTCAGGTGAGGCGGTTCCTAAGCTTGCGCCCCCACCACCGTACTGCGCGTACGCTACGCTCATTGTAGAAGTTAATACTGCCATTGCTGCTAGAGCCGCTATCATCGGCTTGTTCATATTACATAAGCTGTTCGAATTCTAATATATAACTTTTTATGTTAGGCTTGAAGCGATACTCTCTTTACATTATATATTTCGCGCTCTTTCACAGATAAGCAAGCAAGCAAACATTTAAGGCAGGCACGCACGCGC
>DASUUV010000065.1:0-10381 GCA_036373895.1 Nitrososphaera sp.
GGGCGCCTCTCTAATCTATATGCTTCCGACAGGAGTAGGTGGCAACAATGAAAACATTGCCCTTATAGAGCACATGACAGGAATGACTGTTGAGAAAGATGTATCGTATTATTACCTCCCCATGAGTACTATTACTACAGCCAGTTCTGAGACCCTGATAGGGTCAGTAAAATCTAAACACGACAATCATATTTCCAAGATGCTCTACGACCCGGATACGCGTAGCAGGTTGAAGTTTGTAGATATCAATTCAGCCGAGCTAGTGCATGTCATAAAAACGTTGAGCCACTACTCTGGGATGGCCAGCATTCTTGAAATCTGCAAAAAGGCCACTGACAACAATATCCTCAGCGAATTGATGCGCACCACATTTGCCGACCTCTATATCGACGATGTGACAAGCGGGCTATATGACCTCCGGATAATAGGGTCGTCGCTTGATGGCACAGGTCCGCTGATGTATCTCGTCAACGGTAGCATTAAGGCTGTAGATGGGTACGTCAAGTTTCTTATTGACCAAATACGGGCAACACTGAAAAAGCGCGACCTTAAGGCAAGCAGAACAAAAGTGGCGATAGCATGGACACTTGACCCGCATGAAATGAGAGGTGACAGGATAGAACTGCTCTCCTCATTTGAGACAAAGATCAAAGACTATATTAGTGATGTAGAGCGCCACCAAGGGCAGACATTTGACCTATATCACACAGACAAGACAACTATCGTCATTGCGTGCTCCAAGTCAGACTTTGAAAAGGTAACATCAAAGAATATTGCAAACCAGGAGTTTATAGTCATCAAGGCAAACCCACTTTGCGAAATAGTGCAGGAATAATTAATTGCATTAGCACCCATATGTGAAATATGGCTAGCACTGGAGTCATAATCCTGTCAACGTTTCCAAGCGAAGAGTTGGCCGCGCGGGTTGCCCACCTGGTCGTCAGCGCAAAGTTGTGTGCCTGTGTCAATTTCACCAAGATCCGGTCAATCTACTCTTGGCAGGGAAAGGTAGAGGATCAACAAGAATTCATTGTACTTTTCAAAGCAACTTCAAAATCAGCAAAAAAGCTCAAGGCTGAAATTGTAAGGCTTCATCCATACGAAGTGCCGGAGATAGTAGAGCTTAAAATGAGCAATGTATCGAAGCCCTATCTGTCATGGCTCGCTGCAGAATCAATGTATCGCGTAGCGAAGAAGCGCCACAATGCCGCCAAGTGACGAGACACGCAGGCCAATATCCGTCGATGAGTCAACAGCAAACATCTTTGCTCCATAGCTTTCAATCGAATTGAGTAGTTTGACTATCTCCTCTTCATTTGCGGTATTGAAGATGGAATCGGAGAATACTACAGCCTCTATTGCCTTCAATGCAGCTGCATTTGATACTTCGTTCATCCCTATCGCAAATTTTGCCTCCCCTCTGTTCACCATCAGCATTACCGTATCTAACATTGAAGACACCTCAGCTAGCTTGCTTGTCCTCATGATCTGCTTCATTGCTGCTGAGCGCAGGAATACAAATATCCCATCCTCGCCTGCAACATCTATGCCCTCAACAATTTGCACCTTGTCCTTTAGGACATACTGCCTGCTCACCAATATATTGAAGAACCTACGTCTACTTTCCCCTGGACCAAATATGATGACTTTGTCATTTTCACAAATTATTGAAGAAACAGTCTTGGCGATGTCTACAAAGTAAGTCTCAATGTTAGGATTTTTCGTCTGATAGCGCTTGCCGCTCTGGCCAGAATAGATGTTTGGGATCACTTTAACATGCGTGCCAGACACCTTGGCAATGGCTGCTTCCTGCGTATCTATTGCCACTAGAATAAAGTTGTAGCTGCTTACAGACCGCTTTAACATCCTAATCTCAACATCCCGCCACCTTCTCCCCTTGTCTATTGTTGCCATGTCTCCTGCATGTATAGAAAGCGAATGGTGAGTCCCTTTTGGTACCATCTCGTTGTCTGTATCTGTGATGATGCCCGATATCCTAAGCCTATCAACTGCCGAGTCAAGCTTGCTCTGCTCTACTTTGATAGCAACACGCACCTTGACGCGTTCACCCTTATCAGGCCGGCCATATTCCTTGACCTGCTTGACTAGACGAGTACTGTCTGCAATGACGCGATCGCCCTTCTCTATGATACGGCGCAAGGTAAAGAGGTCATCTGCATCTTCAGGGATTATAAAAAAAGCATTGTTTGACGTGCCACTTGGCTTTGCTATCATACTGTCTTTTCGCTTGCAGTTACAGCAGACGATGGATCTTGGTCTTGCTGCTGCTGCTGGTTTTGGATCAATTTCAAATAGTTGTCAACCCATTCTTGTGTCAGTACACCTGACTCAACTAGGTTGACTAGGGCATTTGGCGATGCAAAGCCTTGTACCTTACCTATTCGCCTACGAGTCTGCCTCCACTTTAGCTGAGTGTTGCCGCTCTTTGATGAATAAATGATGCCAAGGATTTCCTTTGCATTTACAAACGTCATCTCCCTTATTTTCTTCAGTGTAACCTTATCCGCAGCCTCAATATAGATTGCCCCAGGACCCTCTTCGCGCTCTGGAAATACTTCATAATCGCGCAGATAACTTTCAGGTATGAAGGACCTGCAGGTGCTTATGATGATAAACTTTCTAAAGCTCTCCAATGAAGCTGTAGTTTCTATTTTAACCAATGTGGATATATAAAAGCCATCAGCCATTTATCAAGTTTTGTGAGATGTAAGAGAGTGGACAAACTCCTCACTCAAGATCTCCTTCACCAAGTCAGTAGGGCTATCTAGTCATCGCTTGTCCACACTAAAAATGAGGGACTGCAAGAATAAAAATCTACGAACAGCACTTGCCCTTGGGAATTTCGTGGCCGTGAGGGCACTTCCGTGGGTGCTTCAAAAGTGTGCACAGCGCATCTGTGAACATATCCTTCATATGGTGTTCTATCCCACAGATCATTTCCTCGTCTACCTCTATTTTGAGAGCGTCCTTCATTAGGACCTCGAGCAGCCTGGTGTTTCGCATCATCTTCTTGCCAATGTGTTCTCCTTCAGTAGTCATTTCCACACTGCCTTTGCTGTAGCGCACAAGTTGGGATATGTTCAACTTCCGGAGCATTTGGACAACAGATGGCTGAGTGACATTTAGAAGCTTGGCTATTGAGCTCACCTTAACTTCCTCGCCTCTTTCGCGGATATACCATATTGCTTTCAGGTACATCTCAATATGCTCAGACTCTGCTGTACCGACATACAGCTCTTCATCTTTGGTCACTTGCTGCTTTTTCCCCGCAACGACAGACTCCACAGTGGTTATTCTGTTCTAGCCAAACTGTATTAACCTTATCTGCATGTGTATAACGCCGTTTTTACCTGGAATGTTTGTTCTCGCCAGTGTCTTCCCATAGGTACTGGAAGTAACCTTTTGCAAAGCCTGCAAGGCCTGAGTGGTCAGCCCAGATGGCTATAGGTTCAAAGCTACCGTTCTCGCCAGTGCCTTCTCCAAGTAGTATCACGACATGTTTTGCATCGCCTATTATGCCGCCTCCAAAAAGACCATCCTTGAGTCTCACATCTGCTACCCTTGATAGTGTCTTAACCGTGTCAGGGCTTATCTTGGCAGACGCAAGGATGTTTATCTTGACTGCTCCCCTGTCGTGCAGGGTCCTGAGCTCCGGCTGGAGTGGCTTGGCTATGTCCACCGCAACAAAAGGTAGCGCGACCAGCAGTTCTTGCTGCACATTCTGGATTATCTCATTGACCTTGGCGATTATGTTATAGACTCCTCTTGCGACCCATATCTCAGGCCTCTCCTTCATACCGCTTTTTGTATACATTGGCATCAACTCGTTTACGATAGTACTCTGACTATCGCGGAAGTTGTTCTCGTGGCGCGTCCTCATGATTCCAAGAGCTGTAGAGGGCGATTTGGGGAAAAACTTTTGCGGCCTAGTGCTGCCTGACTCAAGCCATCCTTTCTCTTCCAGGCTGTTGAGGACTTCGTAGATCTTCGAGTATGGAACCCCTGATTTTTTTGAAATGTCTGCGGCAGTCATAGAGCCTGTGTCAAGCAGTGAAAGGTAAACACGTATCTCATAACCTGTCAAGCCAAGGTTTTCCATCGCCTTCCTTGACCTGTCGCTAATGCTCACTTCTTCTCAGACTGGGCAGTATGGTATATTTCTTGCTTTTTAAATGTATGTGCGCTTTTCAGTAAAGTGACAACATCCATGTCCGGTGGGTTTAAAAAGGGTTAGCTCCTTCTCCTAAAAAGAGAGCAGAGATCCACACTGTTACTTACTTCAATATGTGGAACTTGACTGTTTTCTCGAAAGTCATGCATGATTATAAACCTATTCATCACCGTAGGAATTAGTAAGTTAGCTTTATATCAAAGCGAAGATTGTGTCCAAAAGGTAGTAGTATGGACTTAATCCAAATTTCGAATATGTCTAGCAAAAGTGTTAGCACTAAACGCACAATTCGGTTCACACAAAGCATATGTCCAGACTGCAATATGATTCTGGATGCTGAGGTCTTTGAAAGGGAGGGTAAGGTCTTTATGAGTAAGACATGCCCGACGCACGGTGAGTGCGAAGAGCTATACTTTGGCTCATATGAAATGTATAAGAAGTTCAGTACCTATTGGATGGATGGCAAGGGCGCCCATGCGCCAAATGTCATGATAGACAAGTGCTCATGCCCCAATAACTGTGGACTTTGCACGAACCACCTTTCACATTCTGGGCTTTCCAATATGATAATCACCAACAGGTGTGATCTGACATGCTGGTACTGCTTCTTTTACGTCAAGAAGGGTCTTGAAGGAGCTTACCTCTATGAGCCAAACATGGAGCAGATAAGGGCTATGATGAAGACCCTCAAGGCGGAAAAACCGATTGCAGGTAATTCTATTCAGGTCACAGGCGGCGAGCCGATGCTCCGGGATGACATTATTGAAATCATCAATATAATGAAGGAGGAGGGTGTCGACCATATACAACTTAACACCAACGGTATCAAACTGGCCATGTCGCCAGAAACGATGCGTCAGGTAAGAATGGCAGGTGTCAACAACCTCTATCTTTCATTCGATGGCGTAAGTCCAAGGACAAACCCCAAGAATCACTGGGAAATTCCATATACATTGGAATCGGCAAGAAAGTGCGGAATGACTGTAGTATTCGTCCCAACCGTCATCAAGTCGATCAACGACCATGAGCTTGGTGAAATCATCGGATACGCCCAAAAGAACCTAGATGTGGTTCACGCTGTCAACTTCCAGCCTGTGTCCCTTACAGGCAGGATGACAAAGAAAGAGCGTGAAAAATACCGAATTACAATTCCAGACTGCATTGAAAGAATCGAAGAGCAGACTAATGGTGAAATTTCAAAAGACGCGTGGTTTCCAGTTCCCTCATGCATGCCCATGACAAATGTGATTGAGGCGTTCAGCAAGAAGCCTAAGTATGAATTGTCGATACACTTTGCCTGCGGCGCAGGCACCTATGTATTTGAAGACAGGGACACAAAAAAACTGATACCTCTCACATCGTTTGTTGACATCAAGGGAGTCCTTGAATACTTTGAAGAAAAGGCTGACGATATCAAGTCAGGTGCCAATAGGTACTGGGCACTACTTGAAGTCGTCCGTAAGCTAAAGCAATTTGTCAACAAAGACAAGCAGCCAAGAGGCCTAGATCTGGCAAGAATGTTCTCGAGCATCCTGCTCAAGCGCAATTTTGACTCTGTAGGCTCATGGCACGTAAGGTCGCTCTTCCTTGGCATGATGCACTTCCAAGACAAATACAACGAGGATCTTGAAAGACTCCAGAGGTGTGACATCCATTATCTTACTCCAGACCTCAGAATCATCCCATTCTGTGCATTCAATGTCATCCCAGAATGGTACCGCGATAGAATCCAAAAGAAATATAGCATCCCAGTCGAAGAATGGGAGAAGGCTCACGGTCAGACTCTGGAAGCAGGCCTCTACCGAGGCTTAATGAGAAGGGGTAAACCAGAAGCCCAGATGGGTTGTGCTCTGTCAGAAATGCACAAGGCCGCTGCTTTAGAACAAGCAGACGATCATAAAGGAATAGAGCTGCGCAACAACATGGCTGGTGCGTAAGCAGAGACACACAGCTTTTTTCTTCTTTTTAGCATCGATAGTCGTTCAAGCTACGTTCATGTTTGCAGGTTCTTTTTTTATTGGTGCTCAGGTCTTTTGATAGAAGAAGTAAGGAAAATTCTTTTAACACAACTTTAACTCCAACAATTTTTTGTCAGCCTACCTGATGATCCTTTTCCCGGCTACTGTCGGTTATGGGTCTTGCGTCTACTGCTACCGGATGTAAAATATTGCTGTTGTATTTTGAAAGTTAAAATTGGATAAACTGCATGCCCAAGCCATATGGACCTAGAGCAATGGTGTCAGCTCGATGAGCAGATCTACATTGCAGAAATGGATGAGCGATATAAGCAGCACGCAGGCCTATCCTATAGCGAACAAATGATAGAGCGGCTTGCAGAAATGAGGGCTATTAGTGCAGAGACATTTGTCAACTTCTTTTCGCAGCCAAGGGAATTGTTTCTAAGCTCGCTCGAAAACATTGCAGATTCGTCAACGAAAAAGCTTGAGCTCAAGCTGTACAATTTACGCAATGAAAAGATTATTTCTTCGCGCTACAGGTTTGCCAGAGCTCCAGTTAACTGGAGCACATGGCGTCAGTTCAACAGTATTGAGAAAGATCCAAAAAAGCGCAAGCATGTATTTGATGAATTCATTTCAAAGACAAGATACATTTCACCTGTTATCAAGGAGCGCTTTGACCAGATGGATGGAATTTACCGCAAGTACTCCGACAACAAATTGACTCCTTTAGGTGGCTACCTCGAGAACGAAAAGATCTCTTACTCTCATTTGGGAAACTTTGTGAAGTCTATGGGACGGCAGGCAAGAAGACCCTTTCAAGAAGCGCTTCATTCTATCTCGAAAAAGGTGCTCGGGAGGAAAGCAGAATATTATGATGATTTCTATTTTTTCCGCAACAGGGTATATGCCGATCTTGAGAAAGAGTTTGTCGGTGTAAATCCCACAGCGCAAGTCAGACACACTCTTGAAACAATGCAATTTGACCTGTCTTCAATCCACATCGATACGGAACAGCGGAAGAATAAGTATCCATCGCCAATATGCTTTTTTGTACAGGTGCCAAACGATATCCGGGTGTTATACAAAAGCGAAAGCCCCTATTTTGACCTGCAGGGGTGTTACCATGAAATGGGACATGCAGTACATGCCTCTTCAATAAGCGCGGAGGCAGAATATTGGAATCGCTACAGTTTTTCAATGGGAATAGCCGAGATATTCTCAATATTCCTAGAGCGGCTGACTAAGAATAGGAAATATTTGTCATCGCTTGGAATTAAGAACAATCATGTTCTTGAACAGATTGAGGCAAGGAACAACTTCATGGATCTGTTCTTTGTCACCTTCTACACCGCCAATTCGCTAATGAAGGCTGAGTTTTGGCATGAGAAACTGTCGATAGAAAAGGCAAGCGACGTATATGCGCGACTGATAAAGGAATATACCGGCTTTGAAATGCCAGGTGAATATTGGATGCTACACCACATACTACCAGATGCAATAATGTATGTGCCAAGCTACTTGATTGCTGCAGTTCGTGCTGTTGAGCTTGATCATCATCTGCAGGATAGATTTGGAGAGAAATGGTGGACACAAGTGGAAGCAGGGAAATATATTCGCGAAATAATACAGCCAGGCGCTGCGATAAACTTATCGACATTCTCTCGGCTTGATAGCAGCCTGTTCATGAACGAACTAACAGATATTGGCAGCATGTAAATATGAGCCTATAACCCTATATCTTCCTCTCCCAAGGAAATGTAGTACTTTGCATAGTGCAAAAAGATCTATACTCAATAAGAAGTCAACTATTGCAAAGAAGCAAATGGTTCAAAAGATCATCTTGATGAACCCTACTGCGATCAAAATGACTGCAGAAAAAAATATTAGATCATAGCTGCAATTCTAGATTAGTTATTTTGTCAAAATACTGTGGTCAAGAAGAAAAAATAGAAGTTATTGCAGCATCATGGAATTTATTATACTATAACAGTCGATAACTATCGATAGCGATAGTTGAAAATTTTTTTGCAACTAAATATATCTGCTGATGATGATAATTTGACTATGTGGCAGTCATAGCATTGGATATGCGATTTTCCTTGCGTATGTAACCCTGACTTAAATGCAAGCATTAGCTCTGGTAAGCTCTGACTAGAAGACTACGTGTACTTCGGCCTTTTCTTCCTTTGTCAGCTCTCGGTAACCATCATTATCGATAAGTACGACATTGATGCTGTCGCCTGTTCCAGCATTTCTCCTAATAGCAGCTGCTATTGCGTGCATTGCTATCTTGTAAGCATCATTTACGCTCATATCATCCTTGTACTCCGATTCTAGATAGCCGTATGCAACAGGAGAGCCACTGCCAGTCGAGATGAACTTCTCTGTCGTCATTGATCCAAACAGATCTATATTGTAGATTTGGCCACCTTCTTCTTTTGTACACCCTGCCATTATTATCTGGACATAGTATGGGAAGAATCGCTGGTTGAAAAGCACATTTGAGCATAGCCTTGCAGCAGACTTAATTGGCATCAGCTCCTTGTTCTGGAGCCTATAGAGGTTGGAATTGTAACGCATGACGTCGACAAGGTTCTGTGCATCTGCCACACCGCCTGCTATAGTCATTGCCAGATGACGGTCGACCTTTTGAATCTTCATCACATGCCTGTCGGCGATAAAGAAGCCTGCGCTTGCGCGTGTATCAGCAGCCAAAACTACGCCGTCCTTGCAAATTAGGGCGCAGGTGGTGGTTCCTTTCTTTATCTGATCTGCAATATAATCAGGATATCTCTTGTCGGGAGGATACATTTATGGAATTAAGTGAAGCGACCTGATTTAAAACTATCTGCCTCTCTGTCCGTCTGTTTGTTTTATATTCCTCTTATGAGACATTTTTTCTCTAAGTAGCTTGCAGCCAAAGACAATATTTGAGAAGATCTGGGAGAGTCATATAGTATATGAAAAAGAGGCCGAGGAGGGTGGTCAATCTTTGTTATATATAGATCGGCATCTTATTCACGAAGTGACATCGCCTCAGGCTTTTGATGGGCTTCGAATGAGTAAAAGACGCGTCAGGCGGCCAGATCTGACTTTTGCCACTATGGACCACAATGTCCCGACAAGCGACAGGTCGCTTCCAATTGTAGATCAGATATCGTCGATACAGATCCAGACGCTTGTTCAAAACTGCAAGGAGTTTGGCATAACGCTATTTGATATGCATAGCCCAGATCAGGGGATTGTGCATATCATTGGACCAGAGCTTGGGCTAACTCTACCAGGTACCACCATCGTATGTGGCGACAGCCACACCTCAACCCATGGTGCCTTCGGCGCCTTTGCGCTTGGAATTGGGACAAGCGATGTGGAGCATGTTCTTGCCACCCAGACCATATGGATGGACAAGCCTCAGACATTTGCAATAAATATCGAAGGGAGACGCAAAAACCCTCATGCCATCACCGCCAAGGATATCATACTCTACATAATCAGGACTATCGGCACTGCAGGCGGTAGCGGCACGGTGCTTGAGTACCGCGGCGAAACAATATCCGATCTTTCTATGGAGAACAGGATGACGATATGCAACATGTCAATAGAGGCAGGTGCAAGGGCTGGCATCATAGCACCTGACGAAGAGACATTTGACTTTATCAGGGGTAGACGCTACGCGCCCAACACCGAGCAGTTTGAGAAAGCAGTAGAACACTGGAAGGTCTTGAGGACGGATCCAAATGCAAAGTTTGACAAGTCCATCACCTTCAATATCAGTGAGCTTGCACCACAGGTTAGCTGGGGGACCAATCCGGGGATGGTAGTAGACATTACTGATACCGTGCCGGACCCAGACCAATTTTCTAAGGGAAATGAGAATGAGTACAAGGCTGCGACCCGTGCACTTAAATACATGGCACTAGAGCCAGGAACGCCAATTACAGACATAAATGTTGACAGGGTATTCATTGGATCCTGCACAAACTCGCGGCTTGAAGATTTGCTGGAGGCATCACTTGTACTAAAGGGAAGGAAGGTCTCACCAAAGGTACGTGCAATGGTGGTGCCCGGCTCCCAACCAGTCAAGGCGGCTGCAGAGCGACTTGGGCTTGATAGAGTTTTTAAGGAGGCCGGCTTTGAATGGCGCGAATCAGGATGCAGTATGTGCCTTGGTATGAACCCTGATATACTTGCACCCGGTGAGCGATGCGCAAGCACTTCAAACCGCAAC
>DASUUV010000066.1:0-17074 GCA_036373895.1 Nitrososphaera sp.
TCATCGCAAGGTGGGGCCTTCGGAGGGATTTGAACCCTCCTCAAGCGGTCTCTGCCAGAAGTCGAAAAATCGACCACAGCCGCCTATACTAACCAGGCTATACTACGAAGGCCAGCCAGCAAATTTGCAACAACAACTACAGTATATAATCGTTCGACCATCATCATCATCTTCTATTTGGAAGGATGCCGACTCTGACAGTTTCAATACCTAGGTTCTCAAGCCGCTCTGCAAGGCCATTGAGTCCTATTGAGTCACCCCCCAAGTGTCCCATTACTACAAGGTTGCCCTCCAGCTTTTCTTCCCTCATTTTCATCAGTTCGCCATAATCTATATGCAGATAGATGACCGTAGAAACACCATGTTGAAAGTATGCCTTAGCAATGTTAAAGCCACCATTGGTGCCTGCGGCCACCACTAAAGTCCAATGGCCTGCTTTGTTGTTTTGATTCCCAAACCTTACTCGTACCTTGGTTGCAGCATGGCGGAATTCGGGGATCTTACTAATGGATTTGACAATATCTGATACGTATTCTGTTCTACCGGCCTTGATGACGCGCAATATAACTTGCCGCATGTATTCGTCACATGGCTGGTGGATATTGACAAGTGGCATGCCAAGTGCCTTGGCAGCTCCGACAACATCACTGTAAATATTAGCATGGTTACGTGTCTCGATTCGATCCTTGAGCTTCCCAACGGCCTCTCTTGCGATTTTCTTTGGAACACCATGCTCTACCATATAGTCGATGTGCCTATCAAATACCTTGTAAAAATTCACTGCGGTAGCACCAATGGGATGGTGAGCAATGACAGCATCACACTCAAGCTGCTTTGCAAGCATTAGCTCTGCGGTTCGTATGTCTATTCCGATCAGCACTTTGCTTATGTTCTTACCTTTTATGTGCACGGCGCTGTCTGCCGGCATTTTCTTCCAGCCAGCAAGCTCAAGCCCCACTTTCATTATTCTATCTGTATCTACAGCCACGGCTACCAGTCGGCACAGTGAAAAATTTAAATCTGATCTACAAGTCAATACCAAAGCCAGCATGAGCTGCTCAGACGAGCACGTTTCACACTCGATACACAACAACCTGATCCAGATCACACCCCAGCTAAAAGCAAGGTTGCAGAAGGCCAAGTACGGAGTCTACAACCACTCTTCAGTGGAGCTGTGCCACTGGACAAAAAAGTCGTTTGCGGAAGAGGGCAACTGCTATAAACACAAGTTCTACGGCATCTCTACTCACCAATGCATGGAGATGACCCCGACTGCAATGAACTGCGAAAACAGGTGCATTTACTGCTGGCGCCCAACAGAGTTTTATGATACGCTGCAGATGCCAGAGGAGCTGGTCGACGAGCCGGATATTATTATTGAACAATTAATGGCTGAGCGGAAAAAGCTGATAAATGGCTTTTATGGCGACCCTAAGAATAATAAGAAAAAGCTTGATGAATCGCTGTTGCCAGCCCATTATGCAATTTCATTATCAGGCGAACCCACGATGTACCCTAAGCTGCCGCAGCTGATAAAATACTTAAGGTCGCTCAAGGCAACTAAGTCAATTTTTCTGGTGACAAACGGGCAAGAGCCGGATATGCTAAAGAGGTTAGCTGTAGAAGACGCACTGCCCACTCAGATTTACTTATCGACTAACGCTTCAAACAAAAAAATGTTCTATCAGATAAACCGTCCACGTCATCGCAACGCATGGGAGCGCTGGTGGGAGAGCCTTAGATTACTTGCAACCCTCAATACCAGAACTGTGCTTCGGATGACTCTGATAAAGGGATACAACGACAGCTACGATTTTGTTAGGGAATTTGCAAATATGATGGCGCAGGGTAACCCCCACTTTATTGAGCTGAAATCTTATATGCACATTGGCATGTCGACCCAGCGGCTAGAGCGAGACCACATGCTGGAAATGCATGAAATAAGGAACTTTGCAGCAGAGCTGTGTGCTAAGATGCATTCATTCAAGGTAATGGATGAAAGTGAGATTTCAAGGATAGTGGTACTTCAGAATGAAGTGCGCTATGTGGACAGGTGGATTAAGGAATACATGCTTTGAGTGTCAAAGCTTTAGGTACCACTGGGCAAATTTTTCAAGGGCTCTTTTGCGGTGCGAATATTCATTCTTGTTTTTCTTTAGCTCCGCAAATGTGAGGTCGGTGCCATCAGGGACAAATATAGGATCATAGCCCCAACCGCCCTCTGTTATCCTGTCAGATATCCTGCCATAAACTCTTCCATCTGATATTGACAACGTTATTCCATTATAGAAAGCAATCAGTGAGCGGAAGTACGCTGACCGCTTGGCGGACCCAGCAAGTAATTTTAGTATACCATCATTCCCAATGGTTCTGAATACAAATGATGAACATTGGCCTGGAAAGCCGCCAAGGCTGTCGATAAAGAGGCCATCATCTTCGACGATGACCTGTCTTCCTACTTTTGCAAATGCAGTTTTTGCCTTCTCTCTTGCTATTTCCTCAATGGAGTCTGATTGGATTTCAACAAGGTGGATTTGCGAAAAGTCGACGGAAATGTTTCGGGTCGAGAGTATTGATTGGACTTCAAGGAACTTATTTTGATTTGTACTTGCAAAGGTTATGTTTTCCATGGTCTAAGTCATCCTCGCATATCTTCCGCGCTGCTCTATCTTCCTGACATTTACTAGAATTTTATCTGTCCTTTTTCTGCCAGCAACACTTGCATAACCTTCTACAAAGTGAGGAAAGGCTTTTCTGACTGCTATGTGTGCACTAGTGAATACTTCTTTTATAAGTCTGATATCGGTTGCCATGTCTTCAGTTCGCTCTGAATAGTATGAAAGGCCAAAGTCAAGGAGGACAAGCCTTTTGTTCATTACAAAATTTGAAGTCGTCAGGTCGCCGTGGATAATTTTGCTTGCGTGCAGCAGTGCGGCACAACTACCTATCTTGTAGCATATGTCTGGCGTTAGCACGTCTCGGATGTTTTGCCCTTCAATAAACTCCATTATTATTTCAGCCTTACTAGGGTCAACGAAATGTACAAATGGAGTCATGACGCCTGCGGACTTCGCAGCAGACATGAAAGTTGCTTCATGTATCGTCCTGTGCTTTCTGATTGCTGAGTCTAGCTCTGGATGACGGTAGGACTTGGGTGAGCGCACTTTGGAAACCGCCTTCTTGCTGTTCCACTCTACAATGTAGATGTCGGCTTCTGCTCCCCTTTTCATCAGTAATGACTGCAATAGTAATATAGGCTCTGCTTTGAAGATAAAAATGTGGTGAGTTTTGAACCAGCACCAGGCGAAAAAATACTCCTTGACGAGGACTGCTCTGAGGACAGGCTGAGAAGCGGTATACTCGTGCTGACTGACCATAGGTTGGTATTTCAAAGGACACAAGGCAGAATAGCAACTCTTTCAAAAAAGGAGACTGAAGTTGTTCTTGACATACCGCTTGATAAAATATCTTCAGTCAGGTCTGAAGGGTTCCTTGTGAAAAAGCTGGTGGTAATTGTAGCAGGAGACCAGATCTACAAGTTTGGCGTGTTTAATAATGGCAAGTGGGAGCGCCAGATAAAGCAGATTACTAGCGGCGCCAGCTGACATGCACAGTGTCAAGTCGCCACGACTGCTGCACAGTCGACTCTTCCACTTGAACATTCATTTTTGTAGCTAGGTACTCCTGCAATGCAGTCCATGCGATCTGAGCACCATTGTCGCCGGCGAACTTGATTGGGCAGACAAATAATTTGGCATCTTGCCGGCTGCATACGCTATCAAGCATCTGAGCAAGCCTCTTATTTGCTGATACTCCACCCACAATCATCATTTCTTTCTTGCTGGTGAACGAAAGAGCCCGCTCGACAGCCTCTGCCAACATTGCAAATGCTGTTTCCTGCAGTGAGTAGCATGCGTCTGCCAACTGAGCATTGCAGGAAGCAAGCTTGACTGCTGCAGTCAGCAGGCCTGAGAATGAGACGTCGTTTCCTTTAATGATGTAAGGTAGCTGCATGTATTTTCCAGCCGACTGGCTTGCTAATTGTTCGATCCTGTTGCCACAAGGGGAGGCAAAGCCAAGAGCCCGACCAAATTGGTCGAGCAATTGTCCGACTGTGATGTCAAGTGTCTCGCCAAAGACGCGCCAGTGGCTATGGGAAAATGCAAGTATCATCGTATGGCCGCCTGACACCAACAGCACAAGCGGGTCGGAAGCGCCTGTGAGCATTGCTCCAAGCTCAATATGACCAAGGGCATGGTTGACAGGTACAAGCGGCTTTTTGTAAAATCCTGCAACTGTCCTTGCGATTACTGCACCAACGCGCAAACATGGCCCAAGACCCGGTCCGGCTGAGTACCCGACAATGTCGATGTCCTTCATTGTGACATCGGCTGACTTTAGAGCATTTCTTAGAATATCTGGCGACACTTCCATGTGGTGCCGCGATGCTTCGCGTGGATGTATACCGCTTCCCTCTGGTGCCCTGTAGACATCACGGATATCAGAGAGCATCTTACCCCTTGAATCAACTACTGAGCAACCAAATGTATGCGCAGTACTTTCAATTCCAAGGCACAGCATTGTTATTATTTATCATCCCCTGCTTGTAGCTGACACTATCTTAATCACGTCACCATTTTTCAGCTGGTGGTTGGCAGCGATCCTCTGTTTTGTCCTTGCGTCAACTGCATATAGAAAACCCTTTGCTAGATCGGCGTGTATTGCTTCTGCGAGATTCTTGGCCGTTGAGCCGTCAGGCAGAAGCCAGACATCAGGCAGAATATTCCCCTTCTTGTCTGTGAGTTTAAACTCGTCTTCCACAGGATATACCGCCACCATGCGGAGCAGCTTAAAGCACGCGATGTGGATAGCTTCCTGAACTCCGGTAGAACCATATTTTTGCATAAAAGCCTTGACAATGTCAAGCGCCTTTAGTTGTTGGGCACTTAACACCATCTCGGGCTTGACATCAAACAAAGCATCGCCAGGCAGGTAATGCAGAATGCCTTTTTTGGATGCCTTTCTCAATAGCACCTCGGCTTCTGAGGCACAGGGAACCAGCTCGAGGCTGCCAGCTTTCATCTTCTTGATATTATCATCAGCCGCTGGCAAGTCAGCCTTGTTGGCCGCTATCACAAACGGCTTGGCTCTTATGCGTAGCACTTTGCAAAATCGGAGTATGTCATTCTGAGTCCATGCCACAGGCTTTTTTGAAGCTAAGCCTGATGCTTGTACTGCATTTGTGATCGTCTGCTCGTTTATTGCAAGACCCGATAAGCGCTTGGCAAGCAGCTGTTCCAGCTTTTGACCTTGGCTCTCTGCTTCCCTTGCAGTCTTGCCCCAGTCTCTTCCAATGATCGATTCAAGCCATAGATCAAATTCCTCTTCTACAAACTGGATGTCAAATGCCGGGTCTCCGGTTCCAGCTCGAACCGATCTACCGTTGTTATCTGTTGAACCAGAAGCGTCTATGATGTGTATGAGAACATCGGCCTGCCTTGCGTCATCAAGGAACTTGTTACCAAGTCCCTTGCCTGCATGTGCCCCTGGCACAAGGCCTGCTACGTCCACCAGCTTGACAGGGATGAACCTGTTGCCGTCTATGCATACTGAGTGGACCGGGTTATCCTGTACACCAAACTCTCGACAGACACATTTTGTTCGAGCATAAGCTACACCTACATTGGGCTCGATTGTTGTAAAGG
This sequence comes from Nitrososphaera sp., assembly GCA_036373895.1. Classification (GTDB taxonomy): domain Archaea; phylum Thermoproteota; class Nitrososphaeria; order Nitrososphaerales; family Nitrososphaeraceae; genus Nitrososphaera. Next base: position 5,706 of record DASUUV010000066.1, read on the forward strand.
GATAGTTTGCTACAGGAACGGCAAGGTCGGTGGCTGCATTGAAGAAAGTGGATTTGCCCACATTGGCCTTGCCAATCAAGCCTATTATCATGTAGCAGCTACACTCTGGCTCATCCGGCCATTAATGTCTTCTTTCGAAATCTAATAAAATGCAAGCATCATAATAATTGAAGCCTTGAACAAGGATACGGTCCAGCTAATCAAGAGGCTAAGGCTTAAGAAGCACCCGGAAGGTGGCTACTTCAAACAGACATACGCTGCAGACACAATAGTAAATGTTGTAGAGTATGACAAACCACGATGTATTTCAACAGCGATCTATTACATGCTAGTTGGCGACCAGTTTTCAGCCTTTCACAGAATTAAATCCGATGAATTGTGGCACCACTACACCGGAGGCTCGCTAACACTGTATGCAATAGACAATGGAAAATTGTCCAAGATCAAAATGGGAAAGAGCAGGGGCGAAGCACCTCAAGTTGCTATAAAGGCAAACACATGGTTCGCTGCTTCACTCAACGATAAGAAATCATACTGTCTGCTTGGTTGCACAGTATCACCTGGCTTTGACTATCTCGACTGGGAGCTTGGTAAAAGGAATGAGCTTATTAAGATGTATCCTCAGCACAGGACGATCATTGAAAGATATACTACCATTGTTTAATAGTTGCAAGCTCAACTCTGATCGCGTTGCCTACTACCACTACTACTACTAGGCCGGCAGCAGTGTGCATTGTAAGCGGAGGGCTTGACTCAGTGTGCTATGCTGCTTCTCTTGCAGCAAACGATGGCTATGATTTGTATTTGTTGACGTTTGCATACGGCCAGCGAGCAGAACGGGAAATTGAGCGTTCGCGCTACTTTGCCAAGGTGCTAAATGCAAAAGACCACAAGGTAGCAGACATGGGCTTTATGAAATCGCTCTACAACACGAGCAATGCCTTGACAGACAGCAGGCAAGAGATCTCACAGGAATTTTCACAGAGCTTAGTCGTTCCCATTCGCAATGCAGTATTTCTGACAATAGCAGCTGCATGGGCTATGAGCATCAATGCTAAGGTTGTTGCCTATGGGGCACACACCGGTGATACTCTGCATTACCCCGACTGCCGGCCTGCCTTTGTCAGCGCAATGAGGGAAGCTCTCAACACAGCTGAGTCAGACAGCATCCTGTCTGGTTTGCGGCAGCAAATAATGATACTATCACCGGCCGTCATGGGACTTGACAAATCTACTTTGGCTAGTACAGGCTACAAGATTTTGGGTGACAAGATATTCCATACATGGAGCTGCTACTCTGATGGTATTAAAGTGGATAGAGATTATTTGCACTGCGGCCGGTGCGAATCGTGTATAAATAGGAAAAATGCATTTACCAGTGCTCAAATAGAGGACAAGACTCAGTATGCAACAGAAAACCACGCCAGGCCCAATAACAACAAAGCTAAGTGAAATATTCACAAGCATTGAAGGAGAGGGCATACTTTTTGGCACCAAAACTATGTTTGTGAGGCTGGCAGGCTGTCCATTTAAGTGCCACTGGTGCGACACACCCTATGCCCTCCCAATGGACAGCGGGATTGATTATTCCGTTGAGGAGGTAAAGGAGATTATCTCAAAGAGCCTTCAGCCAAACACATACAAGATTAATTTCACTGGTGGCGAGCCACTGGTCCAATACGAAGCAGTACTAGAGCTAGCAAAATTTGTCAGGCAAAAAGGCTTGAGGGTATACCTGGAGTCGTCTTGCTATGACGCTGTGAGGTTTGCCAAGGTTTTGCCTTACATTGACATATGTAAGGTCGAGCTCAAGTTAAGAGATTCCAAGATAGTAAATGAAAAGCAGTACTGCAACCTGTTAAGGAATGAACTTGAGTGCCTAAGACAGGCAGTCAACAGCTTCAAAACTACCTATATCAAAGTAGTAGTAACAAATTCGTCAAACCTTAAGGAATTCAAAGATATAGTACGTGAAGTGTTTAGAATCGCCAAGCCGTCCGAGCTAGCAGGATTTATAATACAGCCAAGTTATAGAGTTGACGAGCCAACGTTGGATGTGCTTTTTGGCTTTTACGATGCCGTTTACCCTATGTACGATCAGGTGCGCATTGTACCACAACTACACAAGATTATAGGAGCTAGGTAAAAAGAAAAAAATGACAACAGACAAGAAAAATATCAACAGAAAAAAGGTTGCCAAGCTTGTCAGACAATTATTGATAGAGCTTGGCGAGAACCCTGACAGGGAAGGTCTTGCAGGCACTCCAAACAGGATAGCTGACATGTATGAAGAGATATTTGGAGGTTATAGGATGGATGCCCAGCTGGACGTCAGCTTTTCAGAAGAAACAGAGGCTGTCATTGCAAAGGACATACAGTTCTACAGCATGTGCGAGCATCACATGTTGCCATTCTTTGGAAAGATACATGTTGCCTATATTCCATCCGGCAAGGTATTTGGTGTATCGAAACTGGTAAGGTTGGTTGAAAAGTATTCTCGCCGGCTCCAGATACAAGAGCGGCTTACAAAGCAAATAGCCGATGAGCTTGTACGGATGGGAGTAAAGGGTGCGCTTGTGATAGCAGAGGGCGAACACCTTTGCATGAAAATGCGCGGCGTTCGCAACGATAGTTCGATCACAACTATAGCACATCGTGGAATAATAGAGAAGAAAGAGGTCCGCGAACAGGTCCTTGCGCTTATCTATAACCCCAAGTCTGAAATATCCAGGCTGTAAGGATCAGCAGCTTCTTTTTGGAAGAATAAGCATCATACATGCAGTTCCACTAGTCATACACAATTTATCTCCATCCATTTTATCACTATCCTCTCCATATCATTGCTTCCATTATGGTATCGAAACATCACGAAGAATAGCTGCTATTGCAAGGTTAACTAACTACTAGAAAATCATCAAGGATTTCTTAAAACTCATCTTCATGCAACTGTTGATATTGGGTCTTGTATCTGCGGGATGACTTGAGCAAAAAATATTTACATAGTATTCCCCGCAAATTAGGGTGGTAATTAGCAGACGACAGACTCATATATAGACTGCATAGTGTGTGGACACAGGTACGGCTCATTGTTGTCGTCTTGCCCAGAGTGCGGCGTCCTGAACAGTTTAATTTCTGTGCCTGTACCACTACCAAAGAAGAAAAGTGCTGCCGCCCGTAAAGTAGCGATAGGCATAGTGGTTGTCATAATTGTTCTTGCAGGCATAATCTTGCTTGCTCCTGCTCTTGCCAACTTTGTACTCCAGCAGAAGGATAACCCGGCAATTACGATCCTGCAGCCGTCGAGCCAGCAGCCCAGGACTACGCCCCGCGAAGAGCTTGTGCAGCATGTACTAGACAGGATAAATAAAGATAGGACCGACTTCGGCTTGCCTCCAGTCAAACTGAGCTCCAACCAGGCCGCGCAGATACATGCAGAGGATGTTTTCAGAACCAGACAGATATCCCACTGGACGACAAACGGGGAAAAGCCCTACATGACCTACACCCAATATGACGGTGAAGGCAGTGTGCAACAAAATGTAGCCATTGCAGGCTTTAGCCCAGAGCAGTATGAGCAGTGTGTCACGAATATTCTGGTGGAATGTGAAAGGATAGAGGCACTGTCCACTATCGAGCAGTTGCAGTATGAGATGATGTACAATGACAAGGAGTGCTGTAATGACGGCCACAGGAGCAATATCTTAGATCCACGCCATACTCATGTAAGCATCGGCATAGTGTATGACCAGTACTACCTTGCATTAGTCGAGAATTTCGAGAACAACTATGGCCTTGATGTAGACACGGAGGATAGCGAGATTGAGATCTCAGGCACACTTTTGGACGGACAGATTGACCATATTGCCATATATTATGATGAAATGCCTAGTCGGGCAGTATATGAGCAGAACAAGGACTTACTGTCCTATTCTGCCGGCGAGCTTGTAGCAGTGGTAGTTAAGCCGCTACCACCCGGCTATTACTATGAATCCCTGCAGGGCTACAATCTGATCGAAGCCGATAGATGGACTGTGCAGAGCGACACTGTTAATGTCATGTTTGACCTTGCAGATGCAGTAGACAAGGATGGTGCCTATACTCTGTTTGCACTGGTCAAAGACGGCGAAGAGATATTTGATGTTACATCTTATTCAGTTTTTGTTAATTCAGAGGAAAACAATTAGTATATTGGATCTGATTAAAACTTGGACTATAACCCTCTATTTTCTTTAGGGCTAATCATTAAGTAAATGTATTGTGCTATATTATATAGCTACCAGAGCAAAGGAAAAAAGTACTAGAGTAACAAGACAAGCAGGACATGCTATCTTTCTCTGGTTACCTCAGATAGATATGTCACTTGACAGCTGGACGATACAAAGTTAACAGAGCTTGCTTGCTTGCATACATATGCTTTAGTGATTGGTCTTTTTTCAAGCTCTAAACGGTCTAAATGGAACTTTTCTTATTTGTCCGCTGTCAATTGTTGTTATATCATTATTACTATTACTCTTGCCAGTCGTTACAGCACTTGTCATCTTCTGTGTATCCTCTATGTTCATATTACTGTTATTCTTGTGTATCAGAGGCAAATCTTCTTTCTTCAAAAGGCGATACTGGCACTGGGTGCTCGTACATCTTGTGGCGCTCTACTTCTGATTGGCTCATGAAAGCCTTACCACATTTGTCACATCTTTCTATTGCCATCTTTTTTCTTTCTCCTTCTGTTTCTCCTCTCTTTTTTTCTTTATTATTCTCCTAAGGGATCCTCTTTGTCTCGCCATTGTTTCCCTCATCATATTCTAGTTTCAAGTCACTCAGACTCTCCATAAATTTGAGCATACCCTGCTGCCCTAGCCATGCTCTTGGTATATCCATTTCCAGGACAGGAAGCCTAACTATCGGATCGTGTTCAACTGCTGGAATACCCTTTATTGCTTGACGCATATAAGCAAATTCGTCAATATGCAAAACTGGAGAGCACCTGAAATTGATTATCGACGGATGATGCAGCCTAATAAATGACTGCCATCCAATAAAGCCCAGAGCTATAGCACTGCCAATTATTCCATATACGCTATTTATTGTAAATGACCCCCACATTGACATTAAAGCTGTCAGAGCAATGATGCCAAGTGCAGCTGTTGTCGCATCAGTAAATGTCTTTACATTATGTTTCACATTTCTAGAAAGCCTAACACCTACTTGTCTACTGCATTTCTTGTCTATCTTGTCCAATAGCTCTTGATATTCATTCCATCTAGCTATCTGCTGTTTGTAGTCTATATCGGCTACTCTTTGGCTTGCTACAGCCTTACGTTGTCGAAAAATCCTTCCTCCGATACTACTATTACTACTGCTATCATTAATGGCGTTATCAAGAAAAAGATTGAGATGATATTCATCACTCCCTCTTCTTGTCATAGGCAATAAGGAAAACGCTGTAATCCTAGTTATGGATTTGGTAACAATTACCACGTAAATGAACTGAAAAACAATCTCCTTTTGGTGATATTATGCAGGATATTGAAAAAATGTATTCTATTGTCCATTTTTCTTTGGTCTCAGATAGATGTTCGAGTAGTATATTGTGTAGCTTCAGCGAACAAATTCAACCATCAACTCTCCAGTGCATTCATAGGATCAAGAGCCTGCCAGTTATCAAGCATATAGAATAGTATCGAATAGTTACCGGTACTAAACCCAATGTGGAAGGGCTGCAAGGTAGAAACTACAGGCAGACCCCCCTTGCATGATGCTATCTCCTTGAGCCTTTTTATTTCATAACCTCTGATCCGCGGCACGCCAGCGCTTGACTTTACTTGAATGAACCAATACGCATTGCCGCATGTAGCGATAATATCTGCCGGCCCCCTGCTACCTCTTGACAAAGCGACGTTCCACCCCAAAGACCTTAAATAAAGCGCTACTACATATTCGGCCTCTCGTCCAAATCTGCTCCAAGAATGCAAAGTAAGCTTCACTCACAGCAAGAACCCATATAGCTGTTTTTGGCTGCAATTTTTTACCTTAGGCTCAACAAGATACTTATGTGACGGCAAGATCGAAGTGCCTGTAACCCATATGACTAGTAGCTATGCCAATATGAAGGTAGAACGGTGGGACATAAGTGATCTCGTCAAAGATCCTTCCAGTGAAGAGTTTTCCCGGTTTTTGAGATCAATTGAAGAGCAAGTTGTGCAATTTGAAGGAAGCCGACAGCTCCTGCGCCCCGATATTTCGCAGGAAGAGTTTGAAGGCCTTATTCACATGCTTGAAAGCATCTCTGAAAAAGTGTCAATTGCAAGCGGCCATGCATACCTGAGCTACTACGCCGACACGTCTTCAAACAAGGCGTCTGCATTAGTCATCAAGATGGAGAAAATGGCATCAGAAATCAACAACAGGATGTTATTCTTTGATTTATGGTTCAAAAAGCAGATCGACGACGAAAACGCAAACAGGCTAATAAACGCCAGTCCAAAGGCGTATCAGGAACATCTCCGTCATAAGCGGCTGGTCGCCAAGTATTCGCTCAGCGAGTCGGAGGAAAAGATAATCAGCACTCTTGAAGTTACTGGCGTCCGGGCACTTATCAAGATATATGATAAGATGACAAGCGGTTTTGAATTTACGATGAAGCTTCGGCACGGCAGAAAAACAATAGAGAAAAAATTTGACAACAAGGAAAAGGTAGTGTCGCTTGTCAGAAGCCCAAATGGCAATAGAAGAGAAGCTGCCTACAAATCGTTATTGCAGGTCTATAAAAGGAACAGCGGTGTACTGGGCGAGATTTACCAGAACATTATCATGCAATGGCGTGACGAGGCAATTATGATGCGCGGATATAGATCTCCAATCTCGGTACGTAACATAGCCAACAACCTTGATGATGCAACGGTTGAGGCATTACTGGCAGCATGTAGAAACAATGTAGCTATATTTCATGATTATTTTGTAGAAAAAGCCAAGATGCTAGGAATGAAAAAACTGCACAGATATCACCTCTATGCTCCTATATCAAATAAAGCATCTGACAGCAAAAAGTTCACCTATGGCAAAGCAGTCGATACCGTGCTAGATAGCTTTGGGGACTTTGACCCTCAGTTCCGCAGGCTGGCCGAGAGAGTGTTTGTGGAGCACCATGTTGATTCTGAAATAAGGAAAGCAAAGCGAGGTGGTGCGTTTTGCTATACTGTGACCCCCAAGCTGACACCCTACGTGCTCCTAAACTTTGATGGACTTTCAAGGGACGTATCGACTCTTGCCCACGAGTTTGGCCATGCAATACACAGCATGCTTGCCTCAGACATGCCATTAATGGTCTTCCATGCGCCACTTCCGCTTGCAGAAACTGCGTCAGTGTTTGCCGAGATGCTGCTTAACGAAAAGCTGGCAGAAAAGATGTCGAAAAAGGAGCGCAGAATTTTGCTAGCAGAGCAAATAGACAACCTTTATGCGACAATAATCCGTCAGGCATATTTTACGCTTTTTGAAATTAACGCGCACAAAGCGATAGGCGAAAATAATGCTACCATTAATGTAATCGCAAAAATATACATGGACAACCTCAAGGAGCAATTTGGCACCTCGATAACAATATCTCCTGATTTTGAATGGGAATGGATATACATCCCTCATTTTTACCATACGCCATTTTACACTTACGCTTATTCGTTTGGCAACTTGCTTGTTCTTTCCCTTTACAGGCAGTACAAGGTTGAAGGCAGATCGTCTTTTGTTCCCAAGTATTTCAAGTTATTGTCTGCAGGCGGATCAAGGAAGCCAGAGGAGCTCCTGATGGAAGCAGGCATTAACATTTCAAGAGAAGAATTTTGGCAGCAGGGATTTGACTACGTACAAGAAATGATACAACAGCTGAAAGCACTTGCTCCATGATGACATCGTTCTAATTGCAGCCATAGCTGCGTCTATGTCTGCAGGCGTCCTGTTACCTACAGCTGGCAGGATGATCGAGCCATATATCCTTGTATGGCTTGGTGCCCTATTGTTTCTAAACTTGTTAAGGCTCAACCCATCTGACCTTGTCGCGGTATTTAAAAAACCAAGACAGCTTGCCGTTCTGTCAATTATCAAGCTAGTTGCATTGCCTGCTGGGATGTATGCTCTTGCACATGTTGTTTACGAACCTTTCGCTCTACCAATCCTGCTTCTTTCTGGCATCTCTACAGGCCTTGGCGCGCCATTCGTTGTAAACCTCATAGGTGGCCAGCTTCCGCTTGTAATAGGCATGATAATTATCACCTCAGTTGCAGTCCCATTCGTGCTGCCATCTATTGTCTATGCATTTGTTAGCTCACAGTTTGAAATACCTTTGCTGCATATGATGTTCTTGCTTTCTATTGCACTGTTCACACCGCTGGCGGCTGGCTGGCTTACCAAGAAGTATTTTCTGGCAGGTTCAAAATTTTTAGACAAGAATTCGTTCCCTCTATCGCTTGTTTTCATTATACTCATAAACTGGGGTATGTTTGCCAAGTTCGTAGGATTTTTTTATTCAGAACAGACGTTCCTGCTCCAAACTGTGGCAACAGCATTCCTGTGCTATGCTGCCTACTGCCTAGTAGGGTATGTAGGAACAACAGGTAGCCTCCAAGAGAAAAGGGCAGGTCTCATCGCCACGAGCTATGTCAACAATGTGCTTGTTGCAGTGTTTGCATTTCAGTTCTTTGGCTCGCAAGTTGCAGCGCTTGCTGCACTGTACAATATTCCGTACTACATTGGAATTATAGCAATTAAGAAAGTTATTCTTGCTTCGGGCCGACCACATTAAAGTCCTTCCTCCTGATCGGTGTTAGGCCCATGATTCTGTAGCAGATTCTAATTTTACAGAAAATATATGAAATTGCTAATTTTGTGTAAAGTATATTGTGTTGCTGTAATAAGAGATAGGGCTAATGAAATGTAGATTTAAGCCTCAGTTGCAGTAGCGCCCATACTCTTATTTTCTTCTGTTGCAGAGGGACCACCTGTTACAGCTCCTTCCGTGACCACCTCTCGTCCTTCTTCTCCCTCAGGTAGAACAATAGAAGACTGTATTTCTGGATAGAGTTGCGTTATCATAGCAGGCGTATTGGCCCTTATCCAGTCAGCCATAGCCCTTTCCTCTGCCAAGTTTTGATTTAATACAGGCACAGCATCTCCGGCATTCATTAATTGTGCCACTTGAAGCAATGTATCATACATTGTAACTTCTGCATTCTCTATTATTAGATCTTCCTTTGCTGACTTTATTTGCCGTTCCGCAGAAGTCATTGATTTTTTTAATGTATTGGCAAGAGTTCTTGGAGGTACCAGAATAGGTAGCTGTCCAGAATCATGGATTGGTCTTGCTCCGAGATTTGTGATAAGTTGCTTTAGTCTATTTTGCTGCTCTCTTGTAACCTCTAAATGTTGTTGGAGCTGCTGCTTTGCATCCTCCAACTGTATTTCTTTTATTCTTGATTGCAGCCTTGATACTGCTGCATTTTCAAAAGATAGTGCCTCATTGAGATATTGGGCCAGTTTCTCTTCAAGTGTTAATCGTTTAGCATTTTGCCTGCTGCTATTTTTCACTCTTCTTGTTTTCTTCTGTCCTTTGCCCTTTGTTGATTTACTGCTTCTCTTGCGTGCCAATTCTAATTGAAGAAGACACTCTATTTGTATTAATCCTTCAAGAATAAACTACTAGTATATCATTTAACTTCTAGGGAACTCCGTTTCTTATTGTCTAACTCATAAAATTTTCTTGTGCCCCGGGGATCTCTAAGAAAAAATCCTTAGAGTTTACACGAAATTTGCTTTCTGAAATAAGGATCAATGAGATTTGATCTGACATATGGGGTAAACCATTATCGTGAGCGAACTTCTTATCCCGGCTGATCACAGTTATTATCCTGCCTGTGTTTGCAGACCAAAATCTACAATACTATATATTCTTCTTAAGGCAGTGCATGCCAATGCTACGCTAACAGATACGAAATGCTAATGTAACATTTCTTTACACATGCAATCACACATGATGCACAGGGTGTCCGCAACAAGAAGATACATAGAGATTTGCACTTGATCTATGTAACTCATGCAGGAACACGACCATATGTGATATGATTTTATGCATCTGCTGCATCTAAAATGGCCTTTGCCTGCTTGTAGTGAACGGCGTCTATCATCTTGCCTTCAAGTCTTACTGCGCCTCTTCCAGTCCTCTTCCTCATTGCTTGGCCAAGTGCTTGCACTACCTTTTTTGCCCACTCGACTTCATTCTTGCTGGGGCGGAAGACTTTGTGCACTGGCTCTATCTGACTTGGATGGATTATGCTCTTACCAGAATACCCAAGGCGTCTTGCCATTGTCGCATCTCTAGTAAGGCCATCGATGTCATCGATCTTTTGCCAGATTGCATCTATTGCATGGACACCTGCGGCCCTTGCATCAACTGGGACCTTTGCACGCACATAAGAATATCCCATAGGATCATGCTCATCATAGTCAAGTCGCATATCGTAAAGAAAGTCAAAGACTCCGAAAATAAGGGCCTTTATTCGTTCGTCAGCGCTTGCAATCAAGTAGGCGTTTACAACTCCTCTTGCCGTTTCGATTGAAGGCATTAATGCAATTTTATCACTCTTTCTTTCTTTTTCAAGCATGACGATATGCTTTTTGATCTCGAGCATCTCATAAGCATCATTGACCTTTGGCACTACTATACCATCTATTCCCTTTTGCAAAACGGCTCTAAGATCATCAGGTACGAGTCCCGACTCAGGCGAATTCGTCCTAACATAGACATGGTCGCCGTAATCGTGTCGTCGTGCTAGCAATGTTTCTGCTATTATCCTGCGCGCTGCATCCTTTTCGTTGTCTGGCACTGAATCTTCTAGATCAAAGCAAATTATGTCTGCTGCAAGCGTCTTGGCTTTTTCTACAAAACGCATGCTATTGCCGGGAACAAAAATCAGGCTGCGGAACATAAGAAAAGGAAAAGAAAAGACAGTGTTTATAGTTTCTGCGGAGTCGTCAAGATCTTGCCGAACTGTTGGCCGTTTGCCATCATTACATGGCCTTCTACCATGTTGCTAAATGGCAAGATGGTATCTATTACTGGTTTGATTTTGCCCTTGCTAACCCAATACATTACGTCTTCAAGTTCTCCCTTAGTGCCCTGAGTAGATCCAAGCAGGTTGGTTCCCTTAAAGAACAGGAACCTCAGGTCAATAGTCGAGTCGTATCCTGTAGTTGCACCTGTCGCAACAAGTGTGCCGCCCATCTTGAGCAGCGCAACTTCCTGCGGAAACACCGACTTGCCAATGTGCTCAAAGACTACATCGACACCGGGTTGACCCATCTTCTTTGCTATTTCGCGTACT
>DASUUV010000067.1:0-6041 GCA_036373895.1 Nitrososphaera sp.
GTACTTGTCTATAAACGGAACAATCAGTAGCGCAAATATGAATAGTCCTGGCCAGGCAACACCTGTGACAAACTTGTCATACATAGTACGCAAAAACGCGTAAAGCCCAGTAAGATACCACTCAGGAACTGTGATGCCAGGAGGCGTCTCCGGTTCAAAAGGCAGCCCAAGACCTACAGGGAATACCCCGCCTGTCAGAATTACTGCACCTGAGATTGCCATGACCATCGGCACGTCAAATACGAGGAACCTTGGAAAGTGGACTACCATTAGGCCAAGAAGAGCTATAGGCAGCAGGAATACGTGGAATGCATAGAATCTCAGGATGAAATCGTGAAATCCTGCGCCAAAGAATGCTTCCCTCATCTGAGGTCCCAGCACAGGTATTGAGTTGGTTAGCGATGCAGCAATAGAGATTGCAAGCTCTGCACGCTCACTAAAGATGATATCATAGCCCGTAAACGCTTCAAGAATCGTCAAGACGCCTATTATAATGCCTGTAACCCACAGTATCTCGTTTCGGATCTTGTAACGGCCACTGAAGTACTGGTAGTACATATGGAGAAGCGCCATCATGACCATCGCATTTGATGCGTGATAATGGATATTGCGTATATGGAACCCATAGGGGATCGTATCGTTTATGTTCTCGACGCTGCTCCACGCCCTGTCAAGTATAGGTTCGTACCACAGCATAAGCAGCGCGCCGGTGATACCAAGTATAATAAACATGATGAAGGTTAGCATGCCAAGGAAACCAAGTGGGCTAACAAACCTTCCGGGGAAGGTAAACTTCATCCCCATAAATAAAGTTCGATCTACTCCGGCGTATACCCACCGGACGAACCTTACAAAGCTGTTTTCATACGTTAAGGTAGCGCCCATATCCAACTATTCCATTTGCATTGGGGTTCCACGTAGGCGGCAATATCAATATGTCTCCGTTAGAATCAACTTCAAGGTCAAGTTTTGGAAGGACATTTGAGGGTGGTCCCTGCAGTGACGCGGGGCCTGCAAAGGATAGCCCCGTCAGCGGGTCATACAGGCTTCCATGGCACGGGCACTCGCCTCTCTTTCTGCCTTCCTCCGGCCAGTACTTCCACAGGCACCAGAGGTGCAGGCAGATCATGCTGTATGCTCTAAAGGCAGAAGCGTCGTTCCTGTCGCCGCCAAGTTCCGTAGGCAGCCTTATCAACTGCCATGTGCGGAACGCTTCCTCGTTCAGCACAGGATCATCGCTCTTAGGATAAATGATTACTTCGGAATGATTAACTTGAAAGGTATTAACGTTGGCAACTGTGCCATCGGCAAGCTCTGCCTTTGCCCTCTCACCCTGGCTACTAACAGGGTTGGGTAAGAACTTGCCCCAATCAACAAAGGGCGTAAAGGTCATGACAGTACCGGCGGCAGCCATCAATTTCAGAAAGTCGCGCCGAGATACTCTTCCTCCAATTGCAGGAGGGGTTTGCGCCATACCTAAGGAAAAGCTTTCTTTGATAATTAATAAACCTTTGGAAATAAAGTTGACCAGATGAAAAGGACATAATGTAGCATCTCAAACCATGGTCAGTTCGCAAGAATGTGCGAATATATATGCATGATATAAAATTTTAGAAAAAATTCTTTTTACTGATGCTGCTGTCCTGCAATCTGCTCAAACCAAGAAGTGCCTTCCAACTTGGCGTACTTTAGGTACGCTCCAGCCTTGTCAATACCTGCGACCTTGGCATTTTGAAGATTTGCTTCAACAAATATCGTTTGCAGCATCTTGCTTCCTATCAAGTCTGCATCCTGTAAACTGGCCCACATCAGGTTCGTTTTGATCAAGTTGGTGTTTGTAAGACGAGCTTCTTTCATTTCTGCGTACATTAGGAGGGTTTCACTAAGGTTGGCACCTTGAAAGTCCGTGCCATTTAGGCTTGCCTGAACTAAATTTGCGCGAGTTAGGTTCGCGTTGACAAAGTTTGCCCTGTCTGCAATTACACCATTAAGAAAAGCACCGGACATATCCTTGCCTGAGAAGTCTCTATGGCTAAAGTCCAGCTTGACTCTCAGGTTCTTGGCCATCATCCTCCAGGAGTTAAACTCTTGGATCTTACCTTCAGTTAGCAGCTTAAACCCTTCTTCCTGTGCACTTGACATGCCTGTCGACGTTTACCTTTTTATATATATACATTATGTCTGCTTATCAAGTAGGGGTATTCCACGGGTTTATTCCCTTTTGGTAACGTAGTGCATCTATGAGCCCTTCAGCGTAGCCAATGCTCAATACTGCCAGCTCAAACTTGCCTTGGCGAAGAAATTGTTCAGAATCTGCAATGTAGCATTCAGCATTTTCAAGTGTTTCAAATATCCCCTTGTTACTGTCGGTGCCATCGCTGAAGAGCTTGCGCATCTCCTGGACCGCCTGCTTGGCTTTCGGAGCATAGCGCTCGACCATTTGAGCTTCAATTCTATTAATGCTTTGAGAATTGTCGGTTGGCTCATCAATGTTTTCTGTAACGGAAGCAAGTGCCTGTGTTTCGGTAAAGTGCAGCGCACCCGTGACAATCACGGAGTGCGGACCAATGCCAAATTCCAGCTTCATGAGCGACTTGACTTTGCCTGATGTGATCTTTTGATCTTGCATGCCTACTCTGGAGGCGACTACCGCAAAGGTGTCATCAGAAAAGATCTCTTGCTTATGAGCTCGTTCCGCATCTAGCAGCATCTTAAACACAGAAGATGGATCAAGGAAGAACGGCTCTTTGCTTTCATCATTATGACTATACTCTGTCAAAATCAGCGTATGGCTTCCAGCAAGCAGGTTTTGAAAAATCGTGTTATAGACAGTGACCGCTGAGTAAAGCTCAGACATCATTGTAACCATCCTGCCAAACTTGTAAACGTGCAGCCCACTCTCACCAATTATGGAGGCAATGCCGGAGGCGGAATGGAGAATCGCACTCTTGATTGAGTTTTTGGCTGCTCTTGAGCGAAGCTCGCTGTGGGTCGTGGCAATAAGAGGATCGCCATAAGTTACAAGAGCTACATCTTTGGTTCTGGCTGCTTTTAAGATCTCCCTGCCGTCTTCTACAAACCACCTTTGCACGGGTTTGGTGTGCATTTCAAGTAAAGAGTTCAGTCCCTGTATGTCGACTTCAGAAAGGGCACTGGTGAACCTTTCTATATAGACAATGTCGCATTTTCTTAAGATATCTAGTGCGGCAATACTTAAACCACGGTAGCCATTGATGCCAGTTCCGACAAACCATAGCATGGAGCAGGGAGGCAGTCGTCGGCTATATTATTACTCCTTTTTTTTCTTCTTCTTCAGATGATGTAAACGCGAAAGGTGAAAAAGAGCTCTTTTATACACTTCTATGCTTGCCACGTACTCATCGATATTCACCCGTTCGTCGGCGGTATGCGACGCATGAGCGTCACCTGGTCCATATGTGATAACGGGTATCTTAAAGCTGTGCCCAAGCACGTTCATATCACCTGTACCTGTCTTGCGCAAAAGCAGAGGTCGTCTGTTGCGCACATCGAGGACTGCGAGCAGAAGGGCTCTGACAAGCGGGGACGTGTGATCGGCTTCAAAGGGCTCTGTCTTGTCCTCTATCCTATAGGTTGCCTTGATGCCCTTTTTTGCTGAAACTTTTGCAATAACATCGTCTATAGTGCGGAGCACGTTACCACAGGTTGTTATGATGGGAACCCTAACGTCTATCGTTACCTTACACTTTTGAGGCGTCACGTTGTGGCTTGAGCCCCCTATTATCTCTGTGAGACTACAGCTTATCGACTTGGCGTTATTCTCTGCAGTGCCCACGCGGCCTATCTCTGACTTGATCTCATTCCAAAAGTCATACATTTCCTCAATAGAGTTCTTGGCAAGCCAAGGTGCGCTTGCATGGGCGCTTTCACCTACATCGCATGTCAGCCGTAGTGCAAGCCTGCCTTTGTACGCTACGGTGATGTTGTCAACTCCGGAAGGTTCGCCAAAGACCGCATAATGGACTCCTATTTTGCTTTTAACCAGCTGCTTAATGCCTGTAGCATTGCCTTCTTCGTCTACTACTCCTGCAAAAATGACGGTACCGCTCTGTTTTGGAAATTCAGATGCTGCCAAGAGCATCGCTATCAGTGGAGATTTTGCGTCAGAAGCGCCACGGCCGTAGATATAGCCATCCTCTATCCTCACTGGCACTTGCCCAGGAACGGTGTCCATATGGCCGCACAGCAGGATACAGGGCTGCCCAGATCCTTTAGTAGCAATAATGTTGCCAACGTTATCAATATTGACCTGCTCAAAGCCAAGCTCGTTGACACATCTGTCCTTTATCATGTTGGCAAGTGCCGCCTCTGATCTAGATGGAGTATAAAGCTCCAGTGCTTTTCTTAACAGTTCTATAGCATAACTTGGTGATACCAATTGCTAATTACTTTCCTTGCCCAAGTGCATAATCGATCATCAGTCCGGGAATATCAATTCCTGTAACCCGGACGGTATTTTTAAATTCAGTAGTATTGTTGACTTCGTGTACCATTAGGCCCTCGCTATTGCTCTCCATCAAGTCTACACCAACTATATGGCCATTCATTGCATTTGTGGCCTTAAGGCAGATATCTTCAAGCTCATTTGTCACCGGACATGGTTCAGCATGACCACCAAGCGCCATATTGGTCTTCCACTCGCCTTCTCCCGAATAGCGATATATTGCAGCCACTACTCTGTCGCCTACTACTATTGCTCTTATGTCACGGGGCGGACGCTTGACAAATTCTTCAAAATAGTATACTTGATAGAGTGGAAACATATGCTCTCTGTCCTCTATTACTGCCTTTGCTGCATCCTTGTCTCGTAAGAGCGCGATCAGCCTGCCCCAGCTGCCTACTGTAGGCTTGATCACTGCAGGATAGCCGATCTTATCAAGCATCTCCATTGCTGATTCCTCTGAAAATGCTGCCACCGCTTTTGGTGTCCTGATCCCAGCCTTTTCAAGCTCCATGTGAGCATACATCTTATTGCCACACATTATTGCTGCGTGCAAAGGGTTTATGACTAGGGCACCGAGGCCTTGAAGTGCTGCAGTAGAATGGACGTTTTTGAAGTAGCTGATGCTCCGCTGGAGTACCACTTGCCCCCTGTATTTTGAATTCTTGTCGTTCAAGTTAACCGCAAGGTTCTTGCAGTTTACGTTTTCGACCTTGATGCCTTTCTTTATAGCGGCTTCGTACAGAGCCTTCTCCTCCCACCTGATGCTGTCGTATAGGATGATGAGCGATTTATCTGAAAGATTTGATGAAGACAGTGACGACTGATTGAGTTGTTGTTGTTCTTCTTCTTGCCTCACTGGCCCCAGTCCTCACCGACAACTTGAGCCGGTTTTATGCCAAGGCCATCCGACGACTTGACAAGCTCATAGCTTGCACCGCAGTCGGGGCAGGTTACGATCTCTCCCTCAATCGAGTCAGAAGGCACCTTGATCTCTGCATCACATTCTGGACACTTTATCATGTTTCTTAATCTACTCCTTTGCTGGACTTAGATTTACGGCAGCATCATTAAGTATCTTTCTCTCAAGCCTGTCGTCAAGGTAAAGCTCAAGTATATCACCCATCCTTAACTCTTTTAGGCCATAAGCTAGAGTTTCTGCTTCCTCCTTGCCGGTTTTAAGACCAAGCAAGGACAAAAGGTAGGCGGCACCGTTCTTGCCTGCAAGCTGGCCAAAGACGATCTTTCGCCTGTTGCCAACCGTCCTAGGTTCAATGATTTCGTAGGCTGATGGGTTACGTAATATCGCAGCAAGGTGAGTGCCGGCTTTGTGCTTGTACGCACTATCGCCTACTATAGGCTTTGATTCAGGGATCGGAAGGTCGACATATTCTGCAATGGTTTTTGAAAGGTCCCTTAACATGTGTAATCTTAGGTTGTTATTTGACTTGTAAATGAGAGTTAATGCGACTGCTGCCTCTGCTAGGCTTGGAATTCCTGTGCGCTCACCAAAGCCATCTATAGTAGTATGAATCTGATCAGCGCCTGCTTCGCATCCTGC
>DASUUV010000068.1:0-13272 GCA_036373895.1 Nitrososphaera sp.
AAGAACTGATAGCAAAGGACGTTCATCCTACTGTCATAGTCGACGGTTACAGAATGGCATCTGAAAAAGCTATTGAAATACTAAAGAAAGCATCAACGAAAGTTGACCCAGCAGACAGGCAAATACTTGGCAAGATAGCGCATACGAGCATGGCTTCCAAGCTTGTCTCCGTGAACGCAGAGCCCCTGTCTAGGATAGTAGTAGATGCAGTCATAGCTGTAGCAGAAAAGGCTAGTGATAATAGTAATAACCTCAAAGTAGACGTTGATAGCATAAAGGTCGAAAAGAAGGCAGGAGGATCCGTAGAGGATACCAAGCTGATTCAGGGCATTGTGCTTGACAAAGAAGTTGTACACGGAGGTATGCCAAAGCGTATTGAGGATGCCAAGATAGCCTTACTCAATGCTGCATTAGAAATCGAAAAGACGG
This sequence comes from Nitrososphaera sp., assembly GCA_036373895.1. Taxonomy (GTDB): domain Archaea; phylum Thermoproteota; class Nitrososphaeria; order Nitrososphaerales; family Nitrososphaeraceae; genus Nitrososphaera. The sequence continues at coordinate 430 of DASUUV010000068.1, forward strand.
AAATGAGCGCAGAGATCCGTATCTCTGACCCACAGCAGATGCACATGTTCTTGGAAGAGGAGAACCGCATGCTCAAATCTATGGTAGATAAAATATCCGCTTCAGGCGCAAACGTACTTCTTTGTCAGAAGGGAATTGATGACGTGGCTCAACATTATCTTGCAAAAGAGGGAATACTAGCTGTCAGAAGAGTAAAGGAAAGCGACATGAATAATCTTGCAAAGGCGACTGATGGTAGGGTGCTATCCAACATAGATGAACTTTCGGCGGCTGACCTGGGTTATGCCAAACTAGTAGAAGAGCGTAGAGTAGAGACTGACAAATGGGTTTTTGTTGAAGGATGTAAGAATCCCAAGGCTGTCTCTATCTTAGTAAGGGGCGGATCTCAACGGGTTGTTGACGAGGCTGAAAGGTCAGTCCATGATGCCATTATGACTGTTAAAGACGTAGTAGAATACCCATATATTATTGTGGGTGCTGGAGCTCCAGAAGTTTACATATCCCAAAAAGTCAGAGAATGGTCAGCTTCCCTTTCAGGAAGATCTCAGCTAGCAGTAGAAAGATTTGCCGATAGTGTAGAAGATATTGCAATAGCTCTGGCAGAAAACGCAGGAATGGATCCTCTAGACACTCAAACACAGCTCAGAGCTAAAGCGGCACTAGCCAAGCCCAGATATGGTGTAGATGTAATTAACGGCAAGGTCACAGATATGGCTGCAAAAGACATTTACGAACCACTAAAAGTCAAAGAACAAGTAATCAGCGCGGCTACAGAGGTATCATGTATGATCTTGAGGATAGATGACGTAATTGCTGCATCTAAGTCTAAAGAGAGCGCTCCTCCACCTGGTGGCATGGGTGGCATGGGTGGCATGGGTGGCATGGGTGGCATGGGTGGCCCAAATCCCTACATGGACATGTAAATTAAAGAAAACACATTCCGCATTTCCTTTATTTTCCTTTTTTTATTCACTCCTAGTTGATTACTCTCTGCGTACTTCAGACAGCATTATGCCAGAGAACAATAATAACTTTTAATTGTATGACATGTTAGAATTCAACGACTCATTAATGCAGATGGATGTAGCTCACTTGGCTATGGATCTTGAGCTCCATAGAAGATATGATCTCGGAAATACTTTTTGTTCTATCTACATGATTCAATACAAAGATGCTATATCTTATTGATACTGTAATAGAGCAAAAATTGAGAGAAAAGCTCTGACGGTTCTTATCTCGTCTTGTTGTAGGAGCAGTTTTCTCACAAAGAATAAAAATCGCTGCCCTTTTTTGAGAAATTAATATATTCTCTAAATTTATTCATATACGAGGCTCCTTTTTAGGAGAAAAGCAGAAGGCAGAATATAATATACAGCTGCAGAATACATATGCGCTTATGAAAAGATATAATGCATGAAGCAGTGCTAGTAATGGGTAGCAAATATGAGCTCTGTTCAAGACTATATGAATGCTAGAATGGTTACGCGTGATTCCAAAGCTAGCGTGTTGGAGCTTGCAAAGGTCATGGTCGACTGGAATGTTAGCTCTGTTGCTATAACAGATGAAGAACAGAATAATAAGAAAGTCATTGGAATATTAACAGAACGCGATATTGTCAAGAGTATCGCAAAGGGAGGGTCTCCTGAGGGTATTACTGCCGGCTCCCTAATGTCTTCTACTATCCTCTCTATAAGAAAGGATCAACCAATTGAAGATGCAGCTCTTATAATGATAAGAAACAAAGTGAGGCATCTTTTGGTTGAGGATTCTCCTACTACCGCTGCCCACAGTGAAGGAGGAAGAGTAATAGGGATAATTACTACGACAGACTTGGCTAGATACCTTAAAAAAAGAATGAAAGAGACCACCATTACCGCTGCAGCTACAGAGGATGAAAAAGGACAACAACAACCTTCTTCTGAACTGCTACTATCAGAAGCATGGGAATTGTACTTTTAACTTTCGCTAGGAGGCATATATATAGAGGTTAAAGAAATCATGTTAGTGCGTAATATATTGCAGCCTCTCTTTAGATGAAAAAAAGAAAATATAACTTTTCTTCAGTAAAAGCAATAACTTCCTTATAATTATTCAATTACTGAAGAGCTTTCTCAAGACTGTTGATGATTTTTAGAATAGTTTAACGCTCCTTGAATATCTCTAATCTGCCTTATGTATGTGCTGTGGGGTTATCCCTTTTCTCTCTCTACCTTTTATCGCAAGCCTGATGCAAAAAAATTCCAAGAGGAACAATACAAACTCTCAGCAACCTGCTTTGAGAGCCTGCATCGGGATAAGAGTATGATAATTATTTTTATTATTATTCTTTCATCTCTCAATGGTTCTCTGGGTGCTGTGCTGTGCTTTTATCACTTGGCTTGGACATTGTCATATATATGTCACAATCTTGGGCTTGGTCTTTGCTAGTGATGAAGATATAGGAGGTCTCCTTATGGGTTTGGAGTATAGTCATGGTTTACCTTGTAAATGAATATTCCAAACAAAATGCCTTCTTCATTCTCAAAGCTTGGAGATGCATAGACAAGGTGTAGTGGCTGATCATTTCCGCCGTCTGCTGGATACTTTACATTTTGTGCATACAGTCCGATGAGTCCAGGCTGCCATGTCTCCTGTACTTCTGCTGGACCCTCCGCACCAAACCTTGCATAGTACAGAGGCTCAACCGGGAAGAGATTGCCAATGAGCGTGTTATTCCAGAATTGGGGTTTGGGTGTGAACCCATCCTCCTCAACGTAGTTTGCCTCATCAAAGCCTCCAATCCTTATGAACCACTGCTTTTTGCTTTCGTCTCCACCTTGGCCTAACGTGTAGATTGCAATTCTTTCATCAGCAGCATCTGTTCCGGTAGCGTTGAGTTGGCCATAGAACCGTACTTGTCCAACCATATATACCAAGATATAGTCAGCTTTCAAGTCTTGAGCTATCTTCATTCCTGATTCTTCGTCGGAAATGAACATCTTTGCTAGTGATTGGATGCGAGTATGATTGAGGGTTGCATTATCTGCGAGGCTGGGCCTGTTTCCAAGAGTAGTTATCCAATAGCCATAGTCCCACCATGATGCAACCACGGCATCCGGCTCGGTGTTCTGTGAAAGCCAATCCATGGCATTTATCCAGTCGTCAGTCTGAAGCCGGAAGCCCGTTCCGCCATTTGCGATCGCCGTCGGGATGTCTGCAGAGCTGACCCAATTGGAGTTAGAAGGGTAGAGCAGTGGAATTGAAAGCATCATTATTATGACGATAACATAACTTATCTTTACTACCTGTCCGGACGTAGAATGTCCCCTACTTGCAAATTCCATCCTTCTCCTTTCTTCTCTTGTGGCTGCCGCTAATCTTGTTGATCCTGTTGCGGGGGTTGCAGTCGCTTCTCTATAAGCCATGATGCTACGCGTCACTTCATATAATCCAAGTCCTGCAAGGACGATTATACCAACGGATGCAAATACCAGCAGTCTAGCGAAAGTAGCGCTGACGTACACTCCTGTGATGCCGAGCAATAGTGCAAATATCGCTGTATCGTTCCTGCGGCGGAATGCAAGCCATCCACCAAGTCCTGCAAACATCAAGAGCACAGAAAAGTCAATAAAGTAGTCAGCAACTGTAGGCGTAAAGTGCTCTGCAACTGATTCCACAAGTGGATCTATGGAACCTATGAACGGGTTGACGGCATTGAGATATCTAAAGCTAGGAGAGACATAGGGCCCAGCTGCAATAAACGCGACGCCTATTGCAACAAATGCAATAAGAACAAAGGCTACGTTTCTAGTCTGCACCATTGGTCTGCTGATCTTCTTTACAAAGAAGGCGATTACCAAAAAGGCAGTACTGGCCATCATTGCTAGGCCCGGTAGGCCTAATACAAACGATACTCCAGGTCGTGGAAATGCCGCCGCGGTTATCAGCGTAAATACTGTAAACGCAATTGCTACGTACATGGGTATGGTTAAATCCCTTCTAAAGAAGGGAAGTGCAATAAAGAATAGCGATATCGGAATACTAAAGTATTGAATGCCTCCCCAAGAGCCATTGGCAAGGCCAAGTATCAATCCACCTGCTATTGCCTTTGCGATAGCATACTTGATCTCCTTGTGCTTGATTGCAGATATGAATAAGTACATAGCCAGTATTCCAAAGAAGAGGCCTAATGGCTCTGACTTGAACCATCCAAGGTTGCCTCTCTGAATGATGGCAGGGCTAAATGCCCAAAACAGCGCAGAGAACATCCCAGCAGATGTTCCTCCAAGCACCCTTACGAGAGCAAATACCGCAATGACTGTCAGCGCGCCCACAATTGCAGGAAATGCAATGGTGAAATCAATGAGCGACATGCCTCTTCCAAAGGCTTGATACAGGTATGCTGCTGTTATGTGCAGTACTGCTTGTGAGGTTCCAGGAACATCCCTGCCTTCAGGATACCATGACATTGTGTCATGCCATTGCCAGTACTCGTTCAGGCCGTTGTCGACAATGAACTTGGTCGCCCGATAGTCGAAATACGGATCAAACTCGTTGAGATAGTAGCCATACTTTATCGGGTAAAATCTCATAATGAGTGCAGAACTAAAAGCTAGAACTAGAACGGCGATGACCAACAGGTGTCTAGTCTGAAACTCCACCGAGCCGGCCCGGAACAATGGTCTGGTGCCTTCCAACATTGAAACCTTGGGTATATCTTGCCCTTTTTTAAGGTACTGCCAATTATCATTCCTTCTTTGATTCTAAGGATAAAAATCAAGCAGGCAGTTGAGAATTATATGGTCTTTAGGTAACGTTATTTAGAAATGAAAAATACTTGCAGTAAATTGTCTCTCTCTCTTTTACTAAGTAGAGAATAAAGAGCAGCAGCAGCAAAGCAACTGTGTACATCCATGCGGTGGGTTTACTACCCTGACAGCAATTCAAATGCAAGCACACATATCACAATTGCTTTTGGGCCTATCTAGAATGATTTGTGTCCAAATAGCTAATAAACTCTCATTACCAAAGATACCATCACTAATGGCAGAACCAAATATTCAATTGCTGATGACAACAGATTCGATCACTGTAAATGCTTCCATGTTTGAAGGTGTGCTTACAAAGAAAACGTTTGAGGGTTCTGATTGCTATCTGAAACTGATTGATTTTCTAAAGCAGTCTTCTTTTACTAATCAAGTCATCCACGCAACAATTATTGTCAGTTGATATGCAATCCATGATAGATAATATTTATTACGGCTAGTTTGAATAATAACCAGGGTCCTTGACATGAACGCCTTTGACAAGCATCGCAAAAGTGTTACCGCTTGGTGCGAAGATTGCGATTGTGTTTTTGATACACGATGGCATGCTAACGATCATCAAGAAGAAAAAAGCCACAGAGTTAAAGTCATGGAGTTTTGGATAACTGGCAGGAAATAGTAGAGATAGTCATAGTAATACGATTATTATTATTATCATCCTTTCCTAATTCCGCTGAAAGGAGCATCCAAGATAATCCTTCTGACAATCCTTACAACTTCATAAATCACATATCTCAGATCGCTTGCAGTATTTCCAAGCATCCTTATCCCTACACCCGAATTACTTGGCAGAATTGTGGCTCCAGAATATACGTTTGGTATGGCCTTAAGAGCGGCATTTACACTGGTGTTGATCTCCTGCAGCTTGTTTTTCGTAATAATGTACATGTTTCCTACAACTTCATGATTTGATAGAACTCCAAACACTTTCATATCACGCTTTTTGGGTTCCAGCATTGCCACATCTGTGAACTTTAGACCACCGCTATAGTCCTTTGCAATAGCCTTCATGTAGCATATATCATAATCAAAATGTTCTCCGCTTGCGACCCTGCCAGGTGTTATGATCTCAGAGTAGAGCAATGTTGCATTATCGTGGACAAGTAGGTTAGCTTCTTGGTAGAATCTGGAGTCCCTGTAGGGGATCACCTGGTCAGGAATGTACTCAAAATAGCAATCTTCGCCAACATCTATGTTCACTATCTGCGTTGCATAGTTCTTTTCCATTCTGTATATTCTCGTCGCCCCCTGTGTTGTGATGTGGGCAAATGCATGGTTTCGAAGTGCGATGTCCATCCTGTACCTATCACCTTGCAATACCCCACCTGAGGGCGAGATGATATACATATACGCCATTTTCGATAACTCCTCTTCAAGGTAAAGTGCACGCTGGGTATAAAGTGGGACACGAGAGTACTGCTCTTTTACAGAAGTCTTACCGGTACTCTTGTCCTGTTCAAGCCTCAGGACAAGCGCCCCCAGCTTACCTGCCTTACCCACGCCGAGCTGGGCCAAGGCGGAGCCATATGCGAGTACTTCTGGAGGAACATCTTTTGGAGTGTAATGCTCGAGCTCAGTCTCTTCCATGCCTTTTTCAGTTGTTATCTAGCAACATTTTTGGGCGCAGACTCAAACAATACATCCTTTATGATATGTTCTGTCACCTGCGCTATTCCCTGGCCTGTCTTGCAGTTTACAAGAACGTATGGTTTATCTCCTCTGACCACTTTTGTATCCCTTTCCATAATTGCGAGGTCTGCGCCAACATGTGGGGCCAGATCAATCTTGTTTATGACCAAAAGATCACATGTCTCTATTCCCAGACCCCTTTTTCGAGGGTACTTGTCACCACCGGCCACATCTATTATATAAATAAAATAGTCTGCCAGTGCCGGGCTAAAAGTAGTCGTGATGTTGTCACCGCCGCTTTCGATTATTATCAGATCAAGGTAGGGATATTTTGATTCCATTTCTTCAATGACAGATATATTCATCGATGGATCTTCACGGACAGCTGTGTGAGGGCAGCCGCCTGTAGCGAGACCTACCACCAACTCTTCTTGCAATAGCCCTTGCTCGTTTGCCAAATTGCGACGCATCCTGTCGGCGTCTTCTCTTGAAACGACATCATTTGACACAATGCCCGCATTGTAACCTTTAGCAGCCAGAAGCGGCACAATCTTTTCAATCAGCATGGTTTTTCCAGAGCCTACTGGACCTCCAACCCCAAGTCTCGGAATTCGTTTTGCACTTGCCATATGTTGTTTGCGCATGACTCAGGTAATAAACATTTTAGAATTCATTCTTTCATGAGATATCTGTATTATGTCGATCTGCGGGGCAAATTGCCAAATGCCTTTAAGCGGCCTGTTAATATTTTCCTTTACCACCTTAAGTATCGTGGGCTTGAGCTCATCAATTACCTTCTGGCCATCAAAATGCTGCAGCATTCCAAGCCGCAAGGCAGCGCCAACTATGCTTACAGAAAACGAGTAGAGCATCATAAGCGCAGCCTTTCTTTTTGGAATTGAAAGTGCATTAGCGCCAAGTGCTAGTGCTACGGGATACGATCCATAAGCTCGGCCACCTTTTATGGCGTCTTCATATTGTGCAAGGATCTCGTTGTCTGAGAATGAGTGTATGCAGCGGACAAGCTGCGTGCCAGACCTGATAGATGCATCTCTGATCTCTTGTACAAGCTTCATTGAGAATATCGTCCTGTCTACCTCAAGCAATTTTGGAAGGTTGGATTTTGCAGCTTGTTCATAGGCATTTCCAAGTGCAGTGCAATCTGCAGGCCCTATCTGATACTCAACGAAAGTTGTAACAAGGTCGCGCAGCTCTTCTACTTTCATTTTTTTCTTGCCACTATAAAAAATCGCTTCAAGCCCATTTGACATGGAATACATGCCTGTTGGAAAAAACGAGTCCGATAGCTGCAGCATGCTCCAGTCTGCTGCATCCATCTTGATAATGCCGTCATCACCATTAGTGCTCATGTATATCGGTCCCCTCTTCTGGCTCAAAGACCATTTTAGCCTGGGTTATCTCCAGATGATCCAAAAGCCGGCCAAATATCTTTTTGAACATCTCTATTTCCGAATCCGTTTGTATTGGGAAATAGATCTTTCTTCCCTCAAGCTTGATTGGTCTATGTAGATTCCCTATTGCGTGCCCGATTGTGACTGGCACTTGAACAGCATCATGCTCATGGATATTGTCTTTGACCTGTATTACTGCAAGGTTCTCTGGTTCAAGCTCAATGGTTATCATCTTGTCATTGGCAACCATGAGGACATCTCCATGCCTCAGCTTTGTGCCCGGTGTCATGGTAAGGGCGATATCCGTCCCCTTGCTTGATCTCTTGCGCATTCTGACGCGTTGTGCTTCCATCCTGTTTATCCTTATGGTTTCACATAAGGATTGGGATGACATCTCTTCGTATCGCTTTCTCAGATTTCCGTCATGATATATGTTTCCAATCGTCGAATTTATGGTAATCATTTTTTTGTTTTCTCTCTCTTTCTATGGTTTCTTTGTTGATCTTGCTCCTTTCCTTTCCCGCTTGCTTGTTTGTTTCGTTTTCCTTTGATTTGTCTTAATTGCTGTCATCATATCTACCAGCCTTTGTGTATAATCAAGATATCCATAATGTCCGTATAAAGATCTTGGAACAGTGGCAAAGACAAGCCCGTCACTGTCCATCTTTACTTTAGCTCCAACTTCAAACGTTTCTGCAATGATACAGATTGTAGCTCTATGATCAGGAAAGTCAAGGTTTAGGTGTGATGCTGGATCTATCAAGCCAGAGATCAGCGCTATCCTGCCACCGGCAACTGTTACATGTCTTATCTTAGTTGGATCTACTACATTCATATCACTATCTACATTGGATTCTTCTACACAGTGTCTAATCATCGAACAGGGTCACCTTTTTGTCTCTGACAGGGCTTGCTGGCTGAGATCTTCTGCTGCAAGGTTTCTGTCTATCCTCAGAACAGACTTGGCAATTTCACCGGATGCTTGCAATGCCATCGTCTTGACCATTAGTGGGTCTATTATGCCTGTCTTCCACATATCGATAGCGTCCCCTGTATTGATATCTATGCCATACGCTGGAGGAGAGGCCTTTGCTGCCATTACCTTTTCAAGACCATTAAAACCGGCGTTGGCTAGTATTTGCCGCATGATGCTTTCAAGCGCAGAAGCTACTACTTCAAGCCCTACCTGTTCTAACCCTTTGAGCCGAAGACCCTTCACCTTATCTATTATGTGCAATTCAGCAGCACCTCCTCCTGGCACAACACCTTTGTTTAGGGCTGCTTCTGCAGCATTAACACCATCGATCGCAGCTCTCCACCGTTCAAGTGAGGTCTCCTTTGTAGTTCCAGAAACTATCAGAGTGACCATATTTTTGCCTCTGCCACCCTCAAGGTAGATTATGCCATTATCCTCATCCTCTCGAACATGTTCTGCACTACCAAGTATATCCGATCTCTTGAGGTCCTCAATGACGCGCACCGGCTTAGCGCCTGTGTAGCGCGATAGGTGCTCGATCTCTTCAATGGATATCCTTGCAGCAAACACTCTTCTTGCTACTAAAATGTCCTCTACGGCTTGGTCAACTTCTGGAGAGGCGATAAGAATTGTGTTAGCGCCAGTTGCTAGCATGGCATCGACTATTTCTTTTGATTTTGCAATCCGGTCATTCTCCATCAGCAAGATTTCCTGATACTTGTTGTTCTCCTTTATCCATGACTCTTTGACGGGCTTGAGATCAAGCTTTGCAATCAAGATTCTAGCATTATTTATCTCAAGGGGGAGCTCCGGATCCATCCTTTGCCTTTCAAGCACAATACCGTTGACCACTTGATCCTCAATGCTTGTCTTGCGTATTACCATTATTGATTTGTTGAAATCATACTTGCCATTGTACCTTGCATTCTCTCCAACCGTTCTGAGTGCCGAAATGACTAGGTTTGCAAGTCTTTCTCCGTCAAGCTTGGATGCTAGAGAAGTTCTAACTACTTGTTCAAGCTCCATATCACTAGTTGAAATATGCTTTGCTTCTTCCTCTAGCAGCTGACAGGCAAGTCTCACTCCATTTTCAATCCCTTCTGCAACCTTTGTGGGGTGAACACCTAACTCCTTTATCAGGCGTTTGCCTTCCTTTATCATTTCTGCAGACATGACTACCGCAGTAGTCGTCCCGTCTCCGACCAGCTGCTCCTGCCGCTCGGCTATCTCTACAATCATTCTTGCCACTGGGTGAATGGCTTTAAGTGAAAGCAGTATTGTAACGCCATCATTTGACACATGCCTATTCATTGCCTGATCTATAAGCAGCTTGTCAAGTCCCTTCGGTCCAAGGGTAGTCCGCACTGTGTCGGCAACGGCCATTACCGCGTTAGAATTGGACTCTAGCGCATTGAATTCAACATTTTCGGCCATTGGCCGCCACACGCCAAAATTAGGGTTTGTTGACATGAATAGAAGAGCAGAACGGAGGAAGATAAAGATATAGATATTTCAATAAAAAAGAAAGAAAAAGATGCAGGCAAGCTAAATAAAAAGCCTGCTTGCGTTTCCCTAATCGTTATGCCATAAAGTACCTTTGTGCCACTGCTAGCTCGTTTGCTGGGTCTACTGTAGCTATCTTACCGTCCAGTTTTACCTCATAGGTTTCTGGGTCTATGTCAATCTTAGGTGTCGCATCGTTCCACATCATGTCCTTCTTGCTGATGTTTCTGCAATTCTTTACTGGAAGAACCACTTTCTCGAGGCCTAATTTCTGTGGAACTCCAAGCTCGATTGCACGCTTCGACATGAATGTGTATGAAGTTTTATGGACTGCTTTGCCCAATGCTCCGAACATTGGTCTATAGTAAACTGGTTCAGGTGTTGGAAGTGAAGCATTAGGGTCTCCCATTATGGACCAGGCAATGAATCCTCCTTTTAGTACCATCTTTGGCTTTGCAGGAAAGAAAGACGTTGGATACATTACAATATCTGCATTTTTGCCCACTTCGAGAGATCCTAGGTAGTCTGAAACACCGTGTGTTATCGCACAGTTTATGGTGGTCTTTGCAATGTACCTGCGTGCTCTAAAGTTGTCATTATCTTTAGTGTCCTGTGAGAGCTTTCCTTTCATCTTCTTCATCTTGTCTGCCGTCTGCCATGCCCGTATGACAACTTCGCCAATTCGCCCCATCGCTTGACTGTCTGAGGAATACATGCTCAATACGCCTTCATCATGTAGTACATCCTCACCTGCGATCGTTTCTCCTCTAATTCTGGACTCTGCAAATGCCACATCTTCAGCAACTGCTGGATTTAGGTGATGGCAGAACATCAACATGTCTAAGTGTTCAGCCAGGGTATTCTTGGTGAAAGGTCTAGTAGGATTCGTAGATGATGGCAGTGCAAATGTTTCACCTGCTATCTTCATGATATCTGGGGCATGTCCTCCGCCTGCACCTTCTGTGTGATACGTGTGTAACGTCCTGCCGTCTATCGCATTAATGGTGTCTTCCACGTACGCACATTCGTTAATAGAGTCTGTATGTATTGCCAATTGCGTATCTGTAGCGTCGCAGGCTCGAAGAGATGCGTCAAGAACAGATGCTGTAGTACCCCAGTCTTCATGATCCTTCAGGCCGCATGCTCCTGCGTCTATCTGTTCCATTTGGGTAGCCAGAGATGGATGTGAATCATTTCCTTTGCCTAAGAATCCCCAATTTACCGGAATATCTTCTACAGCTTCCAGCATTCTGCTTATATTATACACACCAGGTGTACAAGTTGTAGCATTTGTTCCGTCAGCAGGTCCTGTTCCTCCGCCGATCATGTTACAGATACCGTTGCTGATTCCGTCTATGTATTGTTGAGGAGAGATCATGTGTATGTGCGTATCGAAGTGGCCTGGAGTACATATGGTATGTTCGCCAGCAGTAGCTTCTGTACAGGCTGAGACAACCATCTTAGAATTGACCTTGTCCATAGTGTACGGGTTTCCTGCCTTTCCTATTCCTGCGATCTTGCCATCTTTGATGCCAATATCAGCCTTCACTATGCCAAGTACAGGATCTAGTATCACTGCATTTGTTATCAAGTAGTCTAGCGCGCCATTGCTATTGGTAACTCCAGAAGCCTGTGCAAGACCGTCCCTTAGAGTTTTTCCTCCACCAAAGACGCATTCGTCTCCTGGAGTGATTAGGTCCTTTTCGATCTGAATCATTAGATCCGTATCTCCCAATCTTACCTTATCTCCTGTTGTGGGGCCAAATAGGTCTGTGTACTGTTTGCGTGTTAGTTTGAGAACCATATGCTCTTTTCTACCTCCTCTTCTCCTCTGCTCCCCTGAAGCCAAGCGTCCTGGCTTTTTCCATTGCCGCATTCCTCACTATGCTTGAATTAAGGCCGCCCATGGTTAGACCATTGAATCCGTAGCAAATCCTCGCGCCTCCTAGTTCGCAGAGTTCTACCTCCTTGGTGTCTCCGGGCTCGAATCTAATTGAAGTTCCTGCTGGAATATTTAGCCTGTAGCCAAATGTCTTTTCCCTTGGAAAGTCCAAAGCCCTATTGACTTCAAAAAAGTGCGTGTGTGATCCTATCTGGCATGGTCTATCTCCTTTATTGCTTACACTTACTTTGATAGTTTCTCTATTTTCATTACAAATTACAGGATCTGAGGATAGAACATATTCGCCAGGAATCAAAGCTCTTCCAACCTCCCTCTTTGTGCTGCTTCTTCTGCTACTAGTTGTTGTTTTCTTTTTTTTAAAACTTGTTTCTTTTTTACCATATACATTGTTCACCTATTGGACGGGATCATGCACGGTGACCAGCTTAGTTCCATCTGGAAATGTGGCCTCTACCTGAACCGTATGAATAAGCTCTGGGACTCCAGCCATCACATCACCTTTTTTTAAGACTGACCTTGCAGACTGCATTAGATCTGCAACACTTTTACCTTCACGGGCTCCTTCTACTACATAATTTGCTATGTATGCGACAGTTTCGGGGTAGTTCAATTTTA
>DASUUV010000069.1:0-7338 GCA_036373895.1 Nitrososphaera sp.
TCGGGGTTGTTACCTCTGTATCCATGCTTGTTGTTGTTCTTGTTGTTCCTTTATCATGTCGCCTATCCGATTGTAGGTATCAAGAAATCGTAGACCTTTTTCAGTAGTCTTGAACGTTTGAGTATCTTCGTTGTAGCGAAGTAAGTCCTTTTCAGTTAGAGCCGTCAGATTCTCTTTCAATTGGTTATAGTTGAGAAATGCCTTGTATGTTATCTTGCTCCTTGTAGCATTGCCGCCATTTGCAGCCTCTAGAATCTGGCTTATTATGTCAATTCTACTTCTGTACCTCATGCCATTTGCTCAATCAGCGAGCAGGACGGTGGTAAAAAACATCATAATAGAAAGTTATGAAAAGTCATAAGAAGTTCATAGAAACAATAATTAAGATGTATTATTCTTCTATTACTTTCTTTAACTAGTCGAGATAGGAGGAAGGAAGCAATTCAGAATGGATACTTGACCCAAAGTGACAAATAGCCAAGCAGAAAGCAACAAGCTCTAGCGGTCGATAATAACCGACTCAAGCAACCCTATCTTACCTGCATGATCCATATTATGACTGAAGCTTGTCCACCAAATTCTGTAAAAGCGACGATGTATATGGCTACACCTTGAGTATTGTTGATGTTCTTTCGCACATTGATTGAGCTGCCTGGCTCTGTTGTATGTTTTCCTTACTGCTGGATAATATTTACAAATTGCAGAGTGGTGTAATACCCTAGAATTGAAAATCTATGACCGCTATTGCACCACTGACAATCAGCATAATAGGGCCTCTTTTGAGATCTACTCCAGGAAACATGTAAAGATTGTAACAATATAAAAAATCTTACTAATGCAATCAGGAGAAGAACATCATCTAGCTGTTTTAGTCCATGCAGAACAATCAGGTCAATTTACAATATTAGAATACTAGCAAGACCACATTCGACTGCCCTGCTGTGAAAAGAGATACAGAATCTCAAAGAAAAAAGAATTTGATATCCCTTGATCGCAACATCAATTAATCAATTTTTATTAGCTGTAAGGAGTGAAGGAATTTTTTGCAACCGCGCAACAATTTGATGCCTACAGAGCAAGTTCTCCGCAGGGACCCGACCGAGCATATTGTCAAAAAAAGAGCGTCAGTAAATTAAGTGTCAGTTCTGGCGGATATTGGATAGCATGCACCGAAAATCATATATCCAGCCAGCAAAAGAACCTCTGAGAGAAAGTTAGAAGGCTAACGAAAAGGACGAGTAGCGATAAGTGCTGTACTAGAATATGATCTACTGATATTAACACTAGATTTTAGTTCTGAAATCAAGCGATATTAAAAAGACACGATTCTCGTTTATACCAAACGCTGTCATTTTGATCGTTGCTTTGGAAAGTGATAGCTGTAGCAGCTCTAGCTGTTGCGATCGCTGTCGCAATCATTGTCTTTTCTATGCCGATGCAGACGAACTCTGACGCGCCTAACGTTAAATTCACAGAATTTACACCCGATAGAAGAGATATCAGTGTTGGCGAGTCTACTAAGATATTGTTCAATGTACAGAATCTAGAGATGCGGCCAATCACTGACGGACAGGCAGTCATTGTCATTGAACCTTCCGGCTATCAATCATACTTGATAATACAAAACCAAACAGTCCAGCTTCCAGACCTGCATAGCAGGGACGCACGCACAGGCCAGATAGAGGTTGTAATAAGTGCCGCTGGTGCACCTGCAAAAGAAGCCGTTTACACAGTAAAGGGAGTCTTGTTTATAGAAGGCAGCCAGTCAGATGTCCGAGAATTTGAACTTAGAGTAAGGCAGCAGTGATCAAAGTACGAAATATTCTGCTTCTGGATGGTGTACTATAATTGCTGCAGTCGACTGGTCAGGCACTATTTGACCTGATTCTGTGAGTGTCATGCCAGATTTTTCAGGCTCTAATATCTTCCAAACAAGATGGTGTTGAGAAATATCTGGACAGCTCGGGTATCCCCAGCTGTAACGAAGGCCACGGTTTTGCCCTATTTTTAGTTCGTCTCGAATTTTTGCGTTGATTAACTCCGCCATCGCCTCAGCTGTTTCAACTGCAAGACCGTGCAAGTAGTAGGCATCAGCATATCTATCTTGCCTGTTCCACAGGTCAATTATTTCTGTGACCTTGTTGCCGACTGTCACCGCTTGTAACGCAACTATGTCATTCTCGCCGAAATAATCTGCAAGGCATAGGTGTTTTTCTTTTGAAGACCGTGGAAATTCAAACACGGCCTGCTTGCCGTCTGGCAGGTCAATTGCCAGCCTGCCATTACCTCCTTGTTCAGGAGTCAGATTGTGGCACTTGTAGAATCCATATACTGCGTGGGGTTCAAACAATTCTTCGCTTAGTACTCGATCCTTCCACCTCTTGAACAACTTTTCAGGGTCCTGATCACTTGCACCTTTACCCCTTATTCCCCACTGCAATACAAACAGCGATTTTTTGTTAATGTATTTCCACACTTCGTTTAGGTCAATCCGAAATGGCTCGAGCCTAGTAGGCCGGTTAATATGACGCGGTATTGGAGGCTCTACAGGCTTGATGCTGCTGTGAGGAATCTGGGATTGCTCTACTGCCATGGCAGGCTGGTGCCGTTCATCCCATTTCTCCAACTTTTGCTGCCACTCATTGACAAACTGCTCGCGATCAGGCGACATAAGTCTGTTCATCACTTTCAGCCCGTCAAATGCTGTTTTGCAGTAGAATACGCCCGGTGAGTAGATACCTCCCTCCTTTGCAACCCTGTTGATGTAGTTACTGTTAATTGCCGCCCCACCACAAAGCACGGGCATATTCATGCCATTCTGTCGTGCGTGCTCGACAAAGTATTGCATCTGCTTTGATGTCGACACAAGTAGTGCCGATAGCCCTACTGCATCTGCATTGACTTCACTTATTTTTTCTAAAATTTTCTGCAGCGGCACTTGCTTGCCTAGGTCGTAGACTGTATAGCCATTGTTAACAAGGATTGTTTTTACCAAGTTCTTGCCAATATCATGCACATCTCCATAGACTGTGCATATTACAAGCTTACCCTTGCTCACTCCCTCTTGCTTGATCAGATATTTCTCCAGTTCAGCAACGGCTGCCTTCATACATTCGGCAGACTTCAACACAAAGGGTAGGATCAGCTCGCCAGCACCAAACTTATCACCCACCTCTTTCATTGCCGGAAGCAGCACTTCGTTGAGCGTCTCTACTGCTGCTTCATGCGCTGCCTCTTTTGATGAAGCTCTCAGCACAAGCTGTCCACCGCTGTTCTTAGTGCCCTTGCTGCCCTTGAGACGGTCAGCTATTGCCTGCACTACGTCATCCTCTATGCCCTCTTTTAGTCTGTTGACGATTCTGAAGTAGCAGCGTTTGGATGCTTCCCAGTTTGGATCTACTTCTATCCTCTTGGCCGGGCCGCCCGCTGTTACTGCCTTAGCACCTTCAAAGTATGCTATCAGCTCTGCAAGAGCATTTGGATGCCTGTTGAAAATCAGATCTTCTGCCAGCTTTTTCTGCTGCTCGTCGATCTCTGGATAAGGAATGATGTCGCGTGCATTGATGATGACAGCATCAAGTCCGGCCCGCAGCGCGTGATATAAAAATATTGAATTAATTATTTTTCTTGCATTTGGCGAAACACCAAAGCTTACATTGCTCAAGCCCAATACAGTGAAACACTCAGGAAACTTCTTCTTAACAAGCCGGATGCCATCCAAGGTATTTTTGGCTGCATCAGCAAGTTCAGGATCTCCAGTCACAATTGTGAATGTAAGTACATCAAAGATGAATTGCCAAGGTTTTAGGCCATATTGCTTCGTACCGATTTCATAGATGAGCTCTGCGACTTCGAGTTTTTCCTGAGGCGTCTTTGCCATCCCCTTTGGACCTATACACAGAGCTATAGCCGGCACACCGTATTTGACCATCAGCGGTGCAAGTTGATGAAATCTGTCACCACTTCCTTCCAAGTTTATTGAATTTATTATGGGTCTGCCTGGGATCTGTCTGATCGCAGCTTCAATCACTTTTGGGTCTGTTGAATCAATGACCAGCGGTGCTTCTATCTCTAGGCTGAGCCTCTTGACCAGCTTCACCATGAACTCCTTCTCATCAGATCTCTCGGTGGTTGCAATACACACATCAAGGCAATGTGCTCCATCCTCTACCTGATTCCTCGCAAGGTCAGTCAGTCCGTCAAAATTGTTTGCAAGCACCAGCTCCTTGGCTTTTCTAGACCCTTGGGTATTAATGCGCTCCCCAATTATCAGGGGGCGTGGATCCTGCCTTAGGTCTACTGCCTTTAGAGCTGAACTTGTCCTCGGAAGCAAGGTGACTCTTTACTTATTTATTAAGCCATTATATTTGCTATTCACAGGCAGAAAAGTAGGGCCTATATCGAAAATTCCGTCTTACCTGTTTTATAATAAAAACCCAAGTAAGAACCATGGCGACGATTCAACAGTTTAAATTGAGAGGTAATAGCTCTAGCCGCTTCATAGACAGGGTCTACGTTATTATAAGAAACAGGAGCGGCAAGGTCACAAGCAAGGATCTTGACCAAATGATCGGCAACAAGCAGGATGTCAGGCTTGCAATCACTCGCCTGACAGTCCAAGGTAGGATCAAAAGGGTAAGGGGCTTTGGGAAGATGGGAATTGAATATTTCTATAAAGACATTGACTGTCATCAGCAAAAAATTGGTCGGGGCAAAAGAAGTACTAGTACTTCTTCTTATGGTTAGCATCTAGAACTCTTCTTAGCTCTGCAATATGCTGCGGATTAGTTCCGCAGCATCCCCCTATCATTCTTACGTGATCGTATTTATTAACAAAATCTTCAAGCGCTTCTGCTATTTCTTTTGGTGCCATCTTATATACTGCACGGCCCCCCTCGTTCTGGGGCATGCCAGCATTTGGCATAACCAGTATTGGCAGATCTTGCTCACTTAACCATCTTACGCTTGGCACCATTTCACGTGGACCGGTGGAACAATTGAGCCCAAATGCATCGATGTTCATGTTGCTCACAGTGGTGTAAGCTGCTTGAATGTTGGTTCCAAGCAGCATTTTGCCGTACTGATCTAATGTAACATTGGCAATTATTGGCACTTTTCTGGCTACTTTTTCAATCGCCATATGGCATGCCTCAATCGCCAGCTTGACCTCTAGTATGTCCTGACTTGTCTCTATCAATAGTGCGTCGACCCCCCCTATAATGAGTCCTTCAGCCTGTAGCATAAACGCCTGTTGTATCTCATCAAGAGGCGTTTCTCCAAGCGCGGGGTCATTTGAGCTTGGTAAATACCCAGTAGGGCCCATAGAGCCGATTATATATCGTGGTTTGCTCTCTTTGAACTCATTGCATACCTCTCTTGCAAGTTCGGTTGCTTTCTTGTTAAATTCAATTGTCTTGTCGCCGTATCCATACTCGGCAAGCTTGAACCTATTGGAGCCAAATGTGTTAGTCTCAATACAATCGGCTCCTGCCTTGAGGTAGCCTCGATGAATCTGCTTTATCCACTCTGGTCGCGACAAATTGAGGCCATCGTTAAATCCATCTTTGCCATCTGGAAAATCCTCCGTTTTGGGATTGAGGCGCTGTATTTCGGTTCCCATAGCACCATCGAATAGCAATACCCTCTTTTTTGCTGCCTCAAGGAATGACTCTTGCAAGTACTGTAAACTTGGATTCGATGGAGTTTAAAACCTTTGTAAATTGACACTATTGATAGCATGTCTTCTTTCATATGGATTCTATAAATGAACACTAGGACTGTCAGAGGAAAATATCTCTCTCTATATGCGGAGGCTCTTGTACAACAAAACCCTCCATTCAGAGAATCGAGGCAGGCAGCGAAAAGAAAATGCTGCTGCCATTCCAGTTGGAAAAACCTTCTACTGTTGCGCCTGACGGATTGACTACATAGAAGCTAGGGAAAGAGAAACCAATAAGAGTACCAACAAATGGCCATTGATAAAAAGAAGAAAATCACAACCTAGATGCCACATCCATTATTATTATTTTGATCTATTAGGGTGTGACGCGAGATATTGTGCGCGGAAAAGGCACAGTGTCTTTGATATCTTCGGCGTTTGTTATCCACCGCATCAAGCGCTCAATGCCAAGCCCAAAGCCGCCATGTGGTACAGAGCCGTAATTTCTTAGGTCAAGATACCAATCATAGGCCGCAGGATCAAGCCCCTCTTTCTTGATGCGCTCAGTGATTGAAACAATATTATCTTCTCTTAGACCGCCACTTGTTATTTCGCCAAGGCCTCTTGGCGCTAGCATATCTGCTGCCATTCCGCTACCTCTATGGTGTGGGTCCTCCTTTACATAAAAGGGCTTGATTGCAAGTGGGTAGCCTACCACAAATATCGGCTTGGTCACATTCTTAGTCAGCTCACGTTCAGAATCAATATTAAGGTCATCGCCGAACTGTATCTCTCGCTTGCTGCCATCTTCCTGAGTAATCAGTAACCCTTTTGACTTGATGATTTCAATTGCCTTTTCATAAGGCAGCCGCTCAAACGGCGGCACGATCTTTTTCAGTTCAATTATATCACGTCTTAGATACGCCAGTTCCTCAGCCCTCTCCCTGATCGTGTTCTGGATCACGTATGAAATAAGCTGTTCCTGTACTTTTAAGAGGTCTTCAAGAGTGACCCATGGCGACTCAGCCTCGAGGTGGGAAAACTCTGCAAGATGCCTGACAGTTCGAGATCTTTCTGCACGAAAGGAAGGGGTAAGGCTCCATACAGGCCCGAGTGAAAAAATCATGGCTTCCAAATATAATTGAGCGCTCTGTGACAGGTAAGCTTCTTCATTGAAATATTTCAGTTTGAAAAGTGTCGAGCCCCCTTCCACTGCACCTTTGACAATGATCGGTGCAGTCACTTCCATCCAGCCGCTTTCCACGAACCAACGCCGGCCATAGTCAAGTACAGTTGCCCTTATTTTCGCAATTGCGACCATCTTGCGCATCCGCATTGCCAGATGTCGCTTATCAAGCAACAATTCTTCACTCTGATACTCACCTATAGGGTAATCAGTGCCTGCAATATTGTATATCTTGAGATTCTTTCCCTTTATCTCGTATCCTCCCTCAGGAGCTCTTGCATCTTGGCTTACAATGCCTGTCACTTCAATTGAAGATTCTATAGTAAGGTTGGCTGCCTTTTCGACAGGAAATACGCATTGGATCACGCCCCCTCTGTCGTCGCGCACAAGCACAAACGCATTCTCTTTTTGCTTCCTTAGCCGGTATACCCAGCCTCTGATCATGACTTCCTTGCCGACATAGTCTGACGACTTGACCTCACTTGTCCTGACG
>DASUUV010000070.1:0-33092 GCA_036373895.1 Nitrososphaera sp.
GCGCACTAATGAAATCTTCAACTATATATTGCCACATGGCCTTCTCCTTTGTACTGTCAAGTACATAATAAAATGACAATTTTCTCCAGCGGAAATTGATGGTTATACTAGAACAAGGATTTCGCTTTTTACTAGAATAACAGATGCGATCCCTTTTATGATCATTTGTCCTTGTTGTTATTACCTATATGAAGCAGCGTGCACAATCCACAATAGACGCATTAATCTTGACAGCCGCGTTGAATAATGAGTTTGGCATTACAAAGGCGAGATTAGCGCGGGAATTAGTATTAACATACCGCAAGTTGAACAGGCATTGTGAAGAACTGGTCCAAAAGCGCCTGCTAGCATATGACCCTGTAACGAGAGCATATCATGCGACTCCTTTAGGAAGAGAGATGGTCAAACTAACAGAACAATTGGCTGTCCATTATACTCCAGTCAACAATATGCTTACCAAGTACAAATCGCGCATCGAAGTGGGTAGGATAAAGACTAGAGATCATGCTCGGCAGATTTTAAATGAAACTTATGTTAACACTAAGGCAAAGCTTAGCCTGCTTGCTGCAAGCCCTCTTCTTCTAATAGAGCACTCAATTATGCATCTGGACGAATGTATAGCACAGGTTCTGCCCTGCTGAGGATACAGAGGCAAAGGCTAGCAAAACATGTAAGCTTATAATGTAGACTTTATACCGGGATTCTATCCTCCGTAGCTTTATCATTTTCTAGGAGAAGCAAAATTTTTCCGGACTATTGTTGTTTATTAAGAAGATTAAACAACAATTAATATCTTAACGAGCCTTATGACAATAATGCTAATAATAGCTGTCTATTGGATTCATCCAAAGAGACGGGCATCGATTTAACTTCATTATCACCGCATCTCTGGCATATGTTCTCCCTGGGCATAGTAGAGCGCCTAGCGATTTGTTCATCACTTTCACTTCTCCAGTTGATAAGTGATGCACACCAAAAGCAATTTCTGCATATCAGAAATCGAATTGTAGCAATAGGCTCATTTGCCCTCTTGTTTTGCCTCATGCTTCTTGCTCCTCTTGAAGCCAGCTATAGTCCCTGGCGTTTTTTCTTGTCATGGAGTGGCTTTAGCTGTTAAATCGTCAAATTGTTTTTCAATAAAGTGGGTATTGTTATACAAGAGAATTGCTTTGAAAGGAAAATATAGAATATCCATATAGACACGCCAGCAACAGTTTCCTAATACACTTGGATCTCGTACTTCAACTGATGCATAAGCACTCATCATAATTGATCAAAAGTACGTGGCCAGCTGAGCATAAAAAAGTGAAGGATCAAGGTTTCACAAACAAGAGCAAGAATAGAATTGTGTTAATACTCTTGATCATTTGTCAATCAACATATTTTATAAGATATATTCTAGGCTCACTGTTTCATCCTCAGTAAGTTCCGCGGTAAAAGTCGCTATTGCTATATTCTGCTTTTATCTTTAGAGATACAATAGATTGAAACAGACTTAAACATGAAGCGAATTTTTTAGACAAATGATAAGAGAGAGCGCCTGAACTATCTTGATGTAATAGATGATTGTTAATCTCTACCACTGAATCATGTAATAGATGATTTTCGTACTTCAACTACTGAATTATTTACTATATTCCATAAATCTATGAGAGCAATGGCATATCTGATGATGACTTCTGAGAACGCAATAAAATCTGTAAGCATCACCACCGCATTATTGGTGACTGCGATTGTAAGTATAGGCTTCGCAGGTGAAGCAGAACAATATGCCTTTGGAAGCATAGACGACTCTGCCATGACAAATGATACTACTAGTACTACTACTGCAGAAACATCGCCTAATGCTTCCAAAATGAATGGCGTCATAGCCAGCATGCAACTAGATGAAAACGGAAATCCAGCATGGGTTACTTCAGGTCACTGGAATCTTGAATCTGATGTCCCTTTGATCGGCGATATCGAAACTGAGCCCCAAGTTAGCAACTTCAGTGCCACTCTTTACATGGTGTCAAATGCAGATGGCACAGCACTGCATCCTCACGAAGTATCTGACTTTGTCCAAACAGCTGTACTCCATCAAGGTCCTAACGCAACAACAGTTAATGGTACATTTACTATAACACTGCAAGAAGGACCTGTAGAAAATGTCAATGGATATATCCACATCATTAATGACAAGATAGAATTCTGGGTGGACCCTGCTACAACAGACAATCACTTTGGACCAACGACAATTACAGGTATAGTAACTCCTGAAAGGTTCGGCGGCATGAATGGAGGAGGTCATGAGGAAATGACAACAATGACGACCACGACCCCTATGCAACAATGAAACACAGAACGAACTAATGAAACAGAAGAAGCAAATATGTAAATCTGGCGACTCAAAAGGCTGGCGGCAATAGCCAGCGATATCTCTTTTCATTTATTGTTTTTTATTGACCAACAGCTGCCTGCTTTTTCATCGCTATATGGCTACTAATGGTCCAACAGGTGAGGTCATTTAGGAATGAAATCCCAAGCAATCATCATCTAGAATAACTATTGCCATATGGAAGCTGGAATGTTGTTCGGTGAACTAACATCAATTAAAAAAAGCTTTTCCACTTTTATATGATAGTCATGTAATAAAATCAAATAGATCTTGCAGAATCACAAATATTCTGTCGCGGCCAGGCTATAATCCTGGCTATATTACCAGAAAAAACAAACTGGGTTGGCTTCTTTATTCTGCGCGGCAGTGTGCAAAGAAGCTGAATAAGCACCCCTGTCGTCCTGTCCACTAACATCATTATTATCAACTCTCAAGGGGAGGCAATGAGAATGCATATGCTATTCACAAATAGGTAGAAGAGAGAGAGAACTGATGGGTCCTTTGTAGTCATAGTGGGAATAGGAGACCTAACTATTGCGGCTGCTTCTTCTTTCTCTAGCTTTCGCCCTTTGTGACTGCAGCGTGATCTGTGAATATATTACCAGAACCACGCCTGCTATCAATATGAACATAAATACGTACTGTAGCATTTGAAATTCTGATCCTTGATTCGGCTGTGAAAATCCACCACCAAGTATATTGTCAAGCGCATTTGAGCCTACCGCTACCATGCCTGCTATTCCTATGACTATCAATATTCCACCTATCACCGTCATAATCTTCTTATTCTTTATCATTGAGAGCAGACCCAAACCGGCTCCGCTAACTGGCGAGCTTTTTGCACCACCGTCCCTGCTACTATCATCTTTCTTAGTTCCACTCATTCTAAGATGACATCTCCTAGCCCTCCTGTAGGAAGATAATCAGTTAAGGATTGTAGACAGTTGTTATATGAGTATTAACTAGTGAAATATTGATTTAACTTAGAGAATAGATAGCGTAGATCTATTTGGAGGAGAGGTTCTGCAAACATTCTTCGATGCTCCTAGGTTAGCATGACATCCAGGTTAGCTCTTAAGTATCAGTCAAGAAATGGCTTATATCGTGACTGATGCATTAATAAATCTCCTAAATAGCACAAATGGCGCAGCATTTTGCTAGGGTTATAAGGACTGAGCTGTACCCCAATTTTTCCTCAGTTCAAATATAATGCTGGCAAGATATATCTATGTGAAGCAAAGTAGCGCAGAATGCATGTGAAGAACCTCTACACATTGCTACCACACTGACAACTAAGGCTTTAGATAGTATATATATGCTAACGGCAGATCACTATCTTAATAGAGCCTAAAGAAGCGGGTTACTGCCTAAGCTGTAAAGCCCCGACCCTGACACATATTGTTGTACTCGGCCCGCTTATACGATGCTCTGCCAAAATCCTGCCTTCCTACTGGGAAGTCTGTGCATTTTTTCAAGCTTCCGGCGATTCTTCTTTTCTTGGATGCGCATCAGGATGTTCTTTTCGTCTGTGCACTTCCATCTCTTCAATCATTCTGAATTGCTGACCGCAGACATCGCATGTCCTTGCTCTCTTTTTATGCTTTCTGCCTGCCAAGTAATCAGACAAATGCATCAGATAGATTCCAAATCCCCACATTCCCTCTATATATCTCTCTCCTGTTACTTAATTCTCTGCATAGCATGAAATATAGCCGTTTAACAGATCAGTTTCAAACATAAGAAAAAGCCGAGAAGCAATACTTTCACCATCCATCCTTTTCTGATTTGTGTTTAAGTTGTGCCACGCCAGCTCAACGAGCCTCTATCAGGTTGAGTGGACGATGTACTAAAACCATGATGATCATGACAAAATATCATCATGGGGCAATTTGAATTCGCTATACTGTGTCTAGGATGTTTATATCACAGCTAAAGCTCTATCCGTCAAAATTTGTCTTGCAAGTACATCATCAATTGTTTCAAAGTTTGCTCGCGCCGGAATTAATGACGTTGTATATATATGTTGTATACCTCTATTGTTCTTTCATGAGAAGGATCAAGAAATCCTAGAGGAGAAACAAAATGTGTCCCAATAAGGTATCGCTACTACACTATGGCATTTGGTTTTTCTATTGTAGGTCTAAACGACTGTTAGCTCACATTTCCCCATATAGGGCCAATCCCTAAAGCATGTTGCAGCATCACATGGTCAGGGCTCATCGCCCTGTCTCACTGTGCGTTCAATTAGCTTATCCGATAGTATAATAGTCTTTAATTTTGAAACTACAATTATATCTTCACAGGAGAGGTACAACTAAATCAAAAACTCAACTTGTTGGTAATCCTAAAATCAAGGTTGATCTGATGATATACGTCATAAGGATATGGTGGTAGAAGAATCAGCATCAGCATTTCTTCATGTAATGATTTCACTTGGCATATTACTATTTGCCGCCAAGCTGATGGCTGAACTGTTTCACAAAATAAAACTACCAATAGTCCTGGGTGAGTTGCTTGCTGGAATTATTGTTGGACCATTTGCGTTAGGAGCTCTTCCGCTTGTTGATGGAGAACCACTTGTAGTTCTTGATGAGACAGTCAGGCACATAGGCGAGATTGCTGCAGTTGTAATACTGTTTATCGCTGGCCTTGAAATCACTCCACGCGAGTTTCTTAGAGGTGGTGCTGCGGCATTTACTGTTGGCTCTCTGGGGGTAGTTGTACCTTTCTTTGTGGGATATTATGCATTTGCAGCATTTGGAATTGAAGCATTGCAATCGATTCTGATTGCCACCGCTCTTACTGCAACTAGCATTGCTATCTCCATCCAGGTGTTAACAGAACTTGGCAAAATGCAAACAAAGGAAGCTCGATTGGTTCTAGGTGCCGCCATAGTTGACGACATTCTTGCTATAGCTGTCCTGTCGGTAGTAGTAACAATGGTTCAAACTGGCAATACTGAACCGGCCATCTTTGACATCATACTTCTAATAATGCAGGTACTAGGCACTTTTGCTGCAATATTGATTGTATCTGTATTGGTCATTCCAAAGGTTCTTCATACTGAAAGATTGTGGAAGTCCAAAGGGAGTTTGGAAGGCATCATAACGGCTGCATTTTTTGCAGCTGCTGGAGTAGCAGCTTTTCTAGGGCTGTCACCCATTGTGGGAGCATTTGCAATTGGCATGGCAGTAGCTAGTACAAGGATTATCAATCAAGTGCATGAATATGTCGATAAGCTGCAGATAATCTTTGCACCGTTGTTCTTTGCTATTATCGGCGCTCAAGTTGATCTGAGAGGAGTTAACATAGATGTCCTGTTCTTGGCAGGATTAATAATAGTCATAGCCGTTGTAACGAAATTGATAGGGTGTGGGTTGCCATCACTTCTCTTCCTCAAAGACAAGGCAAGATCAATGAGAGTTGGCATAGGTATGGTATCAAGAGGAGAGGTTGGACTGATAGTTGCAGGTGTAGGTGTCTCGTCAGGCGCCTTGACTAATGATATCTATACTGCAGTAATAATTATGGTTGCTGCTACTACAATAATCACTCCAATTTGGCTCAAGATATCCTACAAAAAAGAGTCGCCTCAACCTGCTCAAGTAAGCTCCAGTGAAACATGATAGATTTTTGAGGTACAGATATGCCCTATTCCACATTTCTTGGAATGCCTCTGCGAGGCACCGCATGGTCTCCTGATTATTGAACTATTACTTTGATTGCTCTGACCCTTATCTATTATCTTAGTCTTGTTCTTCCACTTACTCATCTACCCTATCAGTCAACTGTTATACAACTAATAACACATATCGCTCATTCTTAAAGGATAAGCGATAACGAGATCATATGGAGGCATCAAAATCATCAACATCAACATCAATTGTTTCTTCACCATATAGGAGGATCCTTGTTCCACATGATGGATCAGAAATGTCTGATAGGGCATTCAAACATGCCATGTATGTAGCCAAGATGGCTAATGCTGAAATAGTAATCTTTCATGTTATGGAAACTGATAGTGTACCTCCAAGCACATTATTGGCATTCATAAAGCCTGGTGCAGGTCTGGAAGAGGCTCGAGAAGAAGTGCGTACTATCTTTGAAGGCGCAGTAGGCCGGATGCTTGAAGAAAGAGTGCAAGCAGCAAAGGCATCAGGCATAAACGCTGTCTCGTACAAGATCAGCAGCGGAAAGCCTGCCGATGCAATTGTAATTGAATCTGAAGCTAGTGAGTATGACTTGATAGTAATGTCAAGTAGTAGAATAGCTTCGAGCATTAGGGCGCTTGGAAGCACAGCCAGAAGGGTTCTTGATAGCACAAAGAAGCCAGTCCTTTTGGTACATGAATAATAATAGCGGTTATGACAATAGATCAGCGAACGAATGTATGGAATCTATTAGTTTTTTGAATATGTCAGTTCTTCGTGAACCTTTGAAGCATTGCATCTTCAGTATGCAGGTAGCGCCATTAAGATTTTTATTACAAGCTATTGGCGTCACAAAAGTCCTATTTGATACGACTGGTTGTGCCATAACGAAGCAATATAAAGACGGAAATTGCTCTTCAAGAAAATTCTAGCTCCTTATCAGGATTTGAACGATGTAGGCAAGCCTTAACATCCATATCGAACCAGCAAGAAAGATCTAACGATGCCAAGCTCTTTATACTTCATCTTATGCCTGAAATATCTCTATCCCTAGAACTTTCGCTGCGACCATTAATCATTGATCAGACGCAGAGGCCTTAAATTGAAAAACCATGAATGGATGCAAGTAATCAATAGAAGCAGATGGCCCCCTTTTTTCGAAAAATGAAGAGGCAACATTCCAAACATCCCAATAACAATTGTACATAAAATAAACAAGCGGTCTTTTCTTTGGAGTTTTCCCTTTCTATCCTAGATAATTTTCTATGAAATTACATAAGTCGGTAATTAATACAATTTAATGTAATGATGACTCCTACTCCCCGACATAGAAAACCATTGCGTGGACTCAAAGCAGCAGCTCAAGTAGCAAAGTCGTTGGAAGGCAGTCTTGCATTGGATTTAGAAGAAAAAATTATAGAGCAATTTAATGGCGATAAACAACTAGCCACCATGTGGAAATCCTTTGTTCTTCACAACAAATGGGTTACAATAAATTCACAAGGAAGGTATGTTATGACTGAGAAAGGAAGACAGTGGATAAGAAGAATATTGCAATTATTTGTAGTAGCGTTACATACCCCTGCAGCTGCTTTTTTGCATATTCATTTGGAACGCCTCACTGTTCCTTTGTTCTAGATGACTTTGGAGCAGCTGCATTCTAACAACTCTAGTCAATACATATAAGCAGAGATTGTGTGGTAGTGAGTAATGCTCCATTGTCTGACTATGAGACCTGCCGTTGTACCACCGTGTAATAGCTGGACAAGATGGGAGCAAGAATGCATATACCAACAAGCCAAATCTCACTAGCTAGCCTGAAAGCCAATCAACGGTCAGTAGGGCTAGATAGATTCTTAATTTGCTATTGAAAAAGGCAAAGCAAGAGTACAGATTACTTGAAAATAATATTGAGACTGTTGGCAACAGCTATGCATGTTAGAGCGGTTACGCTAGCAAGACCCGCAATATAGAACATAGTATTTGAGACAAACAAGAGACTCATATCATAAAGTAATAGAGCAAACCAAAATGCTTTGCATTTTGTTTATGCGATGCATCAGCTATAGGTATCTAGTTCTAGGAAATATTGTTCTTTCAATTCTTGCTGACTTCTACGAGCTTAATATCTGGCATACTTCTGCAAGCGAGGTCCCTTTCGCAATCATGACAATCCCAAACATGGGAAGAGCAGCACTTCTAAAGGCTGCATATACTGCTCTTCAGTGAGGGTTATTGTACTTGTTGCGGATAAAAGAGAGAGCACAGACAGATACTATATAGGACAAGAATTGCTGCAACAATTACAAGGCCGCTAGCGACATTCATTATGCCTGCTTTTTCTTGCTTGGGATAGTCCTGTATTTTATTGTCAGCTGCTGCTGCTCCTTACTCAATATTAAGGGCGCGAAGAATAAAATGGGTCGGTTGCATCACTGAGCACGGGGCATAGCCGGTTTGCCTAAATTAATGTAATAGCTGTATTTCTTGATCATTTGATCTACCGGCTCAAGATGGCCCGCAAGTTCTTGATATAGGCTCAGAATTTCGGTACCGTTTGATGTTATGACATAGGTATGGTTAGCCAGGTCATATTCTATCAGACCCTTACGCATCAGCAAATCGCAGTAATAACCGACCCGTTCATAGCTGAGTATCAATGTCTGCATTAATCTGGTCCTTGTTAATGGCTTTTGTTGCAGTGCTAGCAGAATCAATGTCGTGATGGAAAATGTACCGCGCTGCTTCATATTATATATTGAAGGATGTTCTGCAGACTATAAAAGTCGCATTGACCGTCGTTCTAGTACAAGCTTCAAAATTGAGGATCAAGATATAAGAAATGTTGATCCATCATGGTGAGGCCTTTTTAGGCTAACTAGCACGTGTATAAATGGATGGGAGAGAAAGGAGTTGGTAAGGATCTGCAAGTCGCGTTTTTTTACAAAGATCTATATCGATGACTTAAAGGAATAACTGAGGGTTATTGACCACTAATTATACTATTGGCTGGGCCAGAATATGCACATAGTCATGTGACGTCAGTCAGCAAGCAAGGGTCGAGGTTCTGCATGGATGTCTGAAGAAAAAACAGAGAGAGAAACAACAATAAAAGGCAGTGAAAGTTCTCATAGTGGCAGAAGAAACGACTAATCAGGTAGAACGACTGTGGCTAGAAAAATTCCTCTAAATATTAAAGGCAATCAGTGATATCCATTTGTTGAAATGATCGAGATGGTATTCTTTAGCATCTTTGTAATAAAACAAGCGCCGCAAGAAATGCTCGTTCAAATCCTAGATGTAGTAAACGGCTTTATAAATAATCCTCTCTTTGCAGAATATGGCAGGGTAGGCCTATTTATAAATGGAGTCTTCTCAACGTTTATTCCATTTCCCCCAGAGGTCACTGCCATAAGCCTGGTACTTGCAGGCATCTCAAGAATTGAGATATTGGTAATACTGGTGACAAGTTGGATTATTGGAGCAGCACTTGGCTATTACGCAGGATTGTACGGTAAGAAGCTAGCCGTCATCTTCAAAGTTAGAAGGAAAGAAAGAGGAAAACCTGGAGAAGAAGAGGATGCTGATGATAATATTAAGGCATTATCCGGATATGACCATAAAATTCATAACGACACTACTAACGACGGTCGTCGTCACAAAAAGAAGGATGAGGGCGAGCGGAGCCGATACCGTCAACTACTGGAAAGATATGGATGGGCAATAATCTTTGTTTCACCATGGATTCCAATTTTAGGTGACATCATCCCTATTATTGCAGGGGCAAAAAGATATGAAATGAAGAAATTTATGATAACCATAGCGGCCGGCAAGACAGCTAGAGCAGTCGCCATGATATTTCTGGGGAGCTATCTAGCATCCATCTCTATGCCTCCTTGGATTTAAGAAATTCAAAAAAGACAAGCCAGTTTTTTGGATTTATGCTACAAAAATTACAAAACGGAGCATCATCATCATCATCTTTACCACTGCTGGAAAATAGTGGGGTCGGCCGGATTCGAACCAGCGGCCTCCAGCGCCCAAGGCTGGCATCATACCAAGCTAGACAACGACCCCTCTTTCTCCGACGAAAGCTTTCCCTGTCGGAGTGCAATTTTAATCTAATGAATAAACTGAAAGTGGTTCTTCTTTCTCACTTTGTGAAGTTTGCCGATAATCGGTATCTGGTGGCCACAGTTCTTGCAACAGTTGTTAGCGTCAAGGTTCCACGTGTCAATGCTAAAGCCGTAGCGCCCTATTACTACACTCTTGCATTCTGGGCAGTATGTATCTTCCAAAGGATGACCTGGAACATTTCCAAGGTATGCGTAGGTCAAGCCCTCTTGCTTTGCTACTTCATAGTGTTTTTCAAGTGTTTCAACAGGTGTGTTGTCAAACTGCATCATTTTGTAGTCAGGGTGGAACCGCAGAAAATGTATTGGAGTATCAGGCCCAAGCTCATCATGCACGAATCTGCAAAGCTTTCTTGCTGCTTCGAAGTCGTCGCCCACCTGCGGTACTATAAGGTCTGTAATCTCGACGTGGATCTTTGTCTTGTCTCGAATTTCTTTGAGTGTCTGGAATATCGGGTCAGCGCTTGGTATGCCTATATAGCGTCTGACAAACTCTTGCTTGCCGCTTCCCTTAAAGTCAACTGTGATGCAGTCAAGGAATTGACTCATCATATTGACAGATTCCGGAGTATCATAACCATTTGATACAAAGATATTGAATATTCCGCGCTTGTGAGCTTCTATACCGCAGTCTCTTGCAAACTCTATGAAAATTGAAGGTTCATTGTACGTGTAGGCAATACCATGAGCGCCATAGTAGGCAGCATTTTCTACGACCTGCTCCGGCGTCGTTTCGGTACCTTCCACCTTGCGTCTCTGGGAAATATCGTAATTCTGGCAATATTGACAAAGCCAGTTACAACCTGTGGTAGAAATTGAAAATATGTCAGTGCCAGGTCTGTAATGGGTCACGGGCTTTTTCTCTATTGGGTCTATCTGGCCGGCGATTACTCTTCCATAGACAAACAATCGCAACTTGTCATTTACAACTCCCCGGATGCCGCAGAGGCCGATCTTACCTTCTGGTATCTCGCACAGCCTCGCACATGCCGTGCACTTTATCCTACCGTTTGGCAATCTTGTGTATAGCTCGGCATCTTTGCCAGGTAAACTCGTCTGCACTATGAGGATATTAGCGCGTTTTAATCTTATAAACCATCGTTCAATGTCGCCGTCACCAATATATATCTAGAGTGCTATCACTGGGTAGCAACGCGCATTAATTCTATATCGTTTGATCTGCCCTTAATTTCATTTAGCTGTGTGTATACGTGTTTGCCCCATGACACCTTGATATCTGTGTAAAGTTTGTGGGTGCCAGAATTGAGGTCGCTGCCTTTCAGTTCAATAACCTTATTGACATCAAACAACAAGGACTTTGCTTCTTCCTCAGTTAATGGGTAGAACGGTGTGTCATCCTTTACTATCGAAACCCATATCCTGTATGGTATCTTGGGGTTGCGTGTCCAGAATAGAGCAGCCTTTCTCACAAGCTTGATCAGCGCGATTCTTCTTCTGCCAGATTTAAGATCAATTTCAATCTTCACAAGGAAGGCTTTATCATGCTTGTTGTAAGCTCGCTCCCAGTTCTTCTGAGAAAAAGCCTCCCTTATGGATCCTTGTATTCTAAAGCTTAGACTGAGAGTAAGTGGTTGATCAGGCCTGACGCTTTCCTGTGACTTGGCAAGGGTGGCGCTGTCAATAAAACTGTCTGCCATTTGGCAGAAAGGTATCATTTATATCTTCAATAAGTAGTTGTTGTCTGTATAACGCATATGTTTGTAGAAATTGCAGATGTCAGAGATAACGAAATTGAGCTAAAAATACGTGAAGAAGATATCTCTGTTTTGTATATACTTCAACATGAATTACTGGAGGAAAAGAGCACGGACTTTGCGGGCGTTATCCAAAAGCACCCGCTTACGAAGGACTACCAGTTGAGAGTAGCGACAAAGAGAAAAGACCCAATGGAAGTCATACAGGATGCGTCAACGTCTGCACAGGAATACTCCAAAGAGCTTCTTAGCATGATCAAATCTGCCATCAAAAAGTAGCGAGGTTCACGTGCTTTGCGTTTTTGTCCAAAATGCGAGACACGCTTGAGACCTGCACCTGGAGAAGAAGAGGCCATGGTCTGCCCAAAATGCGGCTTTAAGACTAAAAGAATTGGGGAAGAGGGCAGGAAAGAATTAAACACTAAGGCAACTCAGGATGTTTCTCTCAAGGTCATGGATGGTGATAGCGTTGAGGCACTTCCAACCACCAGTATCGACTGCCCACAATGCAAGAATGGAACTGCGTTTTGGTGGATGCTTCAGACAAGATCTGCTGATGAAGCGACCACACAATTTTATCGATGCACAAAATGCAACCACACTTGGCGCAACTACGCCTAGTCGACCACACACATACACACACACCAATATATCTATCTCTACTATTTAGTACGACATTATCTGGTCATTGCAAGTAGATCAGCCTTTCTTGCAGAGCTAATCGAAGTGGCGTGATCTTCGATAATCTCTTAACGATGCCGTTATCTTGATAGTCTGGTCGAGCATTTCTTGCAGAATATCTGTGTGGAGGAGGCTGAAACTGTGACAGCCCTTTTCGCTGAAGAGTTGCTTGTAGGCAAAATGGTTAAGGAAAAATAGTCAGAAAATCGTCAATTGGTTTTTTCATCCCATGAAGACAAGAAATAAAAATATAATAATTTGTCAACACCTTCTAAAAGATCTTTATAGTTACTGCCTCTTTTGGTATGGCTATAATGTTCAATGGTGAAAAATTCACAAGTATGCTGTGGCCGGACAGACATCTACATTGCACAAATTGAATCTGGTTTCAACAAGAGTATAGCCACCCATTTTTAAAAAAATTGGGTGCATACATGTAGTATACAAGACCATAACTTAAACAGGTCAGTGTAAAAGAGAGAGCAATGTTTAAAATCCAAATAGCGCTGCCAAATAGATGAATTTGGTTTTTGTAGCTAGGAGCAAGTCACCGGACGAATGGAAGGCTGTGGCCTCTGCAATCTCGACCCTTGTAGACGAGGCGACTTTTGAAGCTGCGGCGGAAGGCATCTCTTTTAGAGGCATGGACCCCTCGCACATTGCGCTTATAGATATTCATTGGCCCAACCACGCATTTGAAAAGTATGAATGCGACAGCTTGGTAAAATTCGGAATCAGAGTCGACGAATTTTCAAAGCTGATAAAAAGGGCTGACAAGAAGGACGCAGTTGAAATCAGCATTGCCGACGATAGCATGCTACACCTAAAAATGTCAAATAGTTACAAGCGGGAATATAAGAGCCGCCTGATAGAGAGCTCGGCAAGCTCCACTCCGCTGCCAAAGCTCAACTTTAACTCCAAAGCTGTATTCACAGCTATAGCGTTTGACAAAGTGTTGTCTGATGTTCAGGTGGTCTCTGAATACATCTCTATTGAATCTAAATCAGGCAGGATAGCTTTCTCTGGGAGGGGAGACTCTGGCGAAGCTGACATTACTCTTGAGTCAGGCAATGAAGGGCTTGAGGAGCTTGAGGCCAAGGAAGAAAGCAAGGCTACATACAGCATTGACTATTTGTCTAAGATAACCAAGGCCGTCGTATCAATGGGTGGCTCAGTGACTGCCGAGTATTCAAGTAAAATGCCACTCAGGCTTGAGTTCAAGATAGCAAATGTAGGGAGGATCCATTTCTATTTAGCACCTAGAGTTCAGGATTAGAACACACATGCGCTTGGTAATGAAGTTTGGGGGAACCGCGGTAGACTCCTCAGACAAAGTAAGGCACATTGCACAGTTGGTACAATCCCATAAGAAAGGCAATGAAATAGTGTGCGTGGTTTCTGCGGTTCGAGGCATGACTGATGGCCTGCTCTCGATAGCAGACAGCGTCAAGCGAGGAGATAAGACGTCGCTAGATGAATTCGTGAAAAAGTGTACCAATACTCACATGCAAATTGCAGAGGGTGCGATTTCAGACAAAAAATTGAAAAGCGAGGCCCTCGCCACAGTCAAGAAGATAATCAGTGAGCTGGAAGATGTACTTGGCGGCATTGTGCTATTGGGAGAAGTTACCACAAAATCACTTGACTACCTGATGTCGTTTGGCGAGCGTCTCTCCACTCCTATAGTGTCGTTTGCTCTACAGGACCTTGGCATGAAGTCAGAACACCTTACAGGTAAGGAGGCAGGCATACTCACCGATAGCAACTTTGGTGAGGCTCGGCCCCTAATGGACACAACAAAGCTTAAGGTGAGCCATAAGCTTGAGCCCATGCTCAAGCAGGATGTCGTGCCCGTAGTAACTGGATTTATTGGTGCCGACCAGTATGGCAACATCACCACTATTGGACGGGGCGGATCTGACTATACTGCTACGATAATTGCTGTAAGCGTAGGTGCTGAAGAAGTGTGGTTGTGGAGCGACGTTGATGGACTAATGACAGCAGACCCCAAGCTGGTCAGGAATGCTGAAGTGCTCAAGGAAGTGTCATTTGCAGAAGCAATGGAGATGGCGCTCTTTGGGGCAAAATACATGCACCCGCGCGCTCTTGAGCCAGTCATTGATACCAAGATTCCAATAAGAATCCGCAATACATTTAATGTCAAGCATACTGGCACTATCATTACACAAAACCCAAGCAAGGAATCGCAGAAAATAGTAAAGTCTGTAAGCGTGATACGCCATACTGCTCTTATTGACGTGAGCGGCGGTAGTATGGTTGGCGCGCCAGGCACTGCAGCCAAGATCTTTGATACCCTTGCCAAGAACCGCATTAACATTATGATGATATCTCAGAGCCCCTCAGAATCGAGCATTTCAATGCTTGTCAGAAAGACAGACCTTGACAAGGCTATTACTACTTTGGAGCTGAGCCTACTTGGAAAAGTCATAAAGCAGATAAATGTCAACGACGATGTTGCAGTCATTGCAGTAGTGGGATCGGGCATGCGAGGGATCAAGGGAGTAGCAGCCAAAGTATTTGGGGCTGTGGCAAAGCATGGCATCAACGTCATAATGATAACACAAGGATCCTCTGAGCTCAACTTGGCCTTTGTTGTCAATGACAGTGACTGCGAGCAGGCTGCGCGAGCTTTGCATGAGGAGTTTCAGCTTGCTAAAGGTGCTGGAAAAGGATAAATTGGATTTCTCTTGACTCTGATGTGCAAGTATGAGCTCCGAGAAGGGCAAGTTATACGTTGTTGGAGTAGGACCTGGCAGTCATGATCATATGACACATAGAGCAAAGCGGGTCATTGAGGAAAGTGAAGTCATTATTGGCTATGATACTTACGTTAGTCTCGTTGAAGATCTGATAGCAGGCAAGGAGGTCTACCGTTACGCTATGACTCAAGAAGTGGATCGAGCAAATCAAGCGATCGACTTCGCAGAAAAGGGCAGAATCGTTTCAGTTGTTTCCTCCGGCGACCCGGGCATTTATGGCATGGTTGGACTCATATATGAAATCTTGGCTCAAAAAGGTTGGAATAGACAGGACAACAGCAGCATCTATGTCGAGTGTGTTCCCGGCGTATCTTCGCTCAATTCATGCGCTGCCCTTGTAGGCTCGCCCCTCATGACTGACTTTGCAGTTGTCAGCATGAGCGACTTGCTAGTTCCATGGGACATTATAGTCAAGCGTGTCGAAGCTGCAGCAATGGGCGACTATGTGACTGTCATATACAATCCTGCAAGTAAAAAAAGGGTTCACCAGCTGCGAGACACAAGAGAGATATTTTTGAAATACCGAAAGCCGGATACGCCAATTGCAATAGTCAAGGGTGCTTATCGAGAAAGTCAGGAGCTAGTTGTGACCACTTTGGAGAAGATGCTTGAGCATCAAGACATGTTGGGGATGATAACTACCGTCATTGTGGGGAACTCGTCAACTTTTAATTACGAAGGAATGATGATAAATCCGCGTGGATACACTTCAAAGTATGAGTTGATCAACAAGCATCAGCACTAGTAGCAGCTGCCTGCCAAACAGTAATAACCATTAAAATATATATAATTGATCTTGTTTAATTCTAGCTCCTGCTATCTGTTTTTGTTTCAAAATAGATAATAAAAGGAAAAAGGAAGTGGCGTTTAGATGACTTGCCACGGTCTCGTTGCGAACGTAACCCCAAGGCCAACGCCGATAACTATGCACTGATAGATAATGTTTTGATATGGAATTGGCTTCAATATTGGTTCTCCTGTCACGCTTACTGTCGCGCCTCTTCCAATACCAGGTCCTACAGACTCAACGTTTAGCTGTGTGTGTACATGATACGTTCCTGGTTCAAGCGCCCTTACGGTAACTGAGTAAGGAATTGTTGCTCCTGGAGGGATATCAAATATGTTACCTGGTGGGTCACGGGCCAAGAACTCCCATCTGTTGCCTGCGTTAGCCGATTCGCTGAACAGCGATAGCCATGCCCTTAGCGGTCTGTTGACCAAGCTTGTCAACTCGCCAGTCACAGTCAAATCTTCACCTGTGGTCAAGGTCTGATCTGAAAATTGTTCATTATCAATTCTTACAAATCTGCTTTGAAGTTGTGCCTGCACGCCATGTGCACTAGCTGAGGGTATAGGTACAATATACGAGATTACAGAGACAGCGATGATAGTCGCAAGAGCCATCGCAACTAACGTCTTGCTTTCCATCATATCTTTATTCTTAAGTAGACCAGAAAGAACAAAGATATATATTTTGCTCCCGCACGTCAGTCGCCGAATTTCATAGTTTTATCAATGCTAATTAGTAACACATGCGCAAAGCTAAACTAGTACAAGCAATTGGCTGCGGAGGAGGAGGATGCAGTTTCAGACAAGCTGGCTCTCTATAACATAGAGGAGATAGGACCGGCCACAGAGAAGCGGCTCAGAGAGGCCGGTTTTAGATCGATCCGAGACCTTCTCGTAAGAGGTCCTGTGGACATTTCAGAATCCACAGGAATGGAGATGGATGAATCAGTCGAGATATGCAATAAGGCCAGAGTGATGCTTGAAGATTTAGGAATGATCGACAAAAGCTTTGTCACCGCAACGAGCCTCTACAACAAGCGTAAGGATCGAATATCCACAGGCTCCAAAAGCTTTGATGACCTGTTAGGTAGTGGTATCGAGACAAAGGCTGTGACAGAGGTCTACGGAGAATTTGGAACTGGCAAGACTCAGCTTTGCCACACATTATGCCTGATGGTGCAGCAGCCAGCGTCTGAAGGCGGACTTGCTGCAAAGGCGATCTACATCGACACTGAAAACACATTTCGTCCAGAAAGAATAGTTTCTATTGCGCAAGCGCGAGGGTTTAATTCGCAAAAGGCGCTTGAAAATGTAATTGTCGCCAAGGCGTACAACAGTGCCCATCAAGAGCTTATCATTGAGGAAGCTGGTTCTGTAATTGAAGACAACAATGCCAGGATAATAATTGTTGACTCAGCAGTTGCACACTATCGTGCAGAGTTCATTGGCCGGGCAACACTATCTGAGCGACAGCAGCGTCTGAATAGATTCATGCACATATTAGTTAGGATAGCCGAGACATATGAAGTAGCTGTTGTGGTTACAAACCAGATTCAGGCGTCACCGGATGCTTACTTTGGAGACACGGTCAGGCCTGTAGGAGGCCACGTACTGGCCCATACTAGCACGTACAGAATATACCTGAAGCGCTCCGGCAAGAATCGCATTGCGAGGATGGTTGACAGCCCCTACCACGCAGAGCGCGAAATTCTATTTACCTTGTCAGATAGCGGCATTTCAGATGTCAGCGAAGCTAGATAATATTAAATTAAGGCTTATGACACTGAACTGCCATGCCACACTCGCATGGTACTAGGGTAAAGGCTCGCTCAATCCTAACCAAGTCCAATGTAGTTAGGGGTGTCTCATACCTACTTTACGATTACAAGGTTGGAGACAAGGTTGTTATCGATGTTGATCCAAGGGAACACAACACCACACCTCACCGGAGATTCCATGGCAAGATAGGAGTCATTGAAGAAGTTGGAAGGCGCACATTAAAAGTCTCGGTCATGATTGGTAACAAGAAAAAGATACTGCAGACTAGGTTCAATCACATCAAGCTGCTTAGAGGTACTCCAGCAATGTCACGATCAGCAGGAACAAAAACAACACCAGCATAAGGTGTCAGAAACAAATGACAGAGATAATCAAGAAAGAAATAGTTACTCTGCCACAGGTAAAGGAAATCCTCGAATCCGTCAAGCCCGATGACATGGACCAGATCCAAAGGTGGACTGCCGACTATGTTAAGAAGTTTTCGAAGATTGAGTCCCAAAAGGCACAAACGCTGACACGCCAGCTAATAGAGCAGTGTGACCTAACAGAGGAAGAAGCGGTTGAAATAGTCAACATCATGCCAACCTCACTTGAAGAGCTGAGAGCATTTACCTTTGGATGGAAGAAGTTAATCCTTACTGACACGCTTGGAAAGATGCTAAATATTCTAAAGGCAGAAGATACTCAAAGTTAAATATTCACTCTTCCGTAATAGGGCTTGAACATTGTCAGGACAACAACCACCTTCACCACCGACACCACCATCTACGCAGGATGCTTCTGCTGCTGGGCACTTTAACCAAGGAGAGCACGGCCAACCGAGGAAATACGAAGAGTACGCCTACGTTCTTGACTTTACACCAAGGGGCAAATCCATAACAGTTAGAGGCAGAGAAGGTGTCATAATCCAGGCTATAGGAGAAGAACGGCTGACCCTACTCGAGCTTTTGGGGATCCCAAACGCCACGGTCGAGATAGGCGAGCGCCTTTACATAGGGCGGGAGGGCCGTGAGAAGGTGTCAAGTGTACTTGGCAGGCTAGAATACACTGCTATTTCACAGGCTGCAAAGAACGAGCTGGCAAATATAATAGAAAGAGTAGTGGTTGCAAATGAAAAGCGCTTTGTCAATTACATCAACAATGCACAGCCGATAACCCCTAGGATACATGCGCTAGAGCTCATTCCTGGTATCGGTAAGACCTATATGATGACGATAATTAAGGAAAGAGACAAGAAAAAGTTTGAAAACTTTTCAGATCTTCAGACTAGGGTAGGGCTAAGGGATCCTGCCAAGCTCATATCCAAGAGAATAATTGAAGAAATAATGGGACAGGCCAGAATGAATCTTTTCGTAAGAAAATAATTGCCAAGAAACAATATTACAAGGGCACTTGGTCAACATATGCTTGTTGACCGGCGAATCCTTGCCAAGATACTCTCTGCTGCCTACATTGGTAAAGACGAAATTGTTCTTGAGGCAGGGACCGGTCGAGGGACTCTCACGGCAGAGCTGTGCAAATATGCCAAACAAGTAATTTCATATGAAATCGACATCAACCTATATAGAAAGGTCCAAGAGCAGCAGCTCTTGTCGAAGTTTAAGAACTTACAGCTAGTAAACGCCGACCTTTTCAAAACCAAGGACCCGCATTTCTTTGATGTCTTTGTTTCAAACCTTCCATATTCGCGGAGCAGAGATGCCATTGAATGGTTATCTACACAAAAATTTGACAGGGCAATACTAATGGTGCAGGAAGAGTTTGCAGATAAGCTCGCCGCAAGTCCCGATAGCAAGAACTATAGGGCGATATCTGCACTTGCAGCTCATTGCTTTGCTATCGAAAAATTGTTCAAAGTTAGAAGGGAATCATTTGAGCCGCAACCTAAGGTAGAATCTTCAATCTTAAGGATTATTCCTGTCAACACTATTACAAGGGAGGTGGTAAGAAACATCAACCTCCTCTTCTCAAGGCGTAACAAGAAGGCGTCATCTGTTGCTGCCAAGATAGGCATTATTATTAATGCGAACTATGGAAGCAAAAAGATAGATGAGCTTGAACCAAGGCATCTTGTCCGAATGGCAGAGTTGATATCATCAAATGTACGCTCCATCTGACGATACATTTCTTCTGGCAGATTGCATCAGTCAATATAACGGCAGGCGGGCTCTTGAGATAGGGGTAGGATCAGGACTCTTGCTCGATATGCTTGAAAAGAACTTTACCTACGTGGCCGGCTCTGATATTGACTTACAGGCGTTGCAACATTGCAAGCAACAGAAGAGATCATCAGCGAATATCTTACTTGTATGCTGCGACGCAGGGTCAGCATTTGGCATCGGCAAGTTTGACCTTATAGTAAGCAACCCGCCATACCTTCCTGACAACAACAACATCAATATTCTGGATCCTACTGTGCACGGAGGTCCTACAGGAATAGAAGCAACGGTCCACTTTATTAATTCCGCCCTGCCCCTCCTTGCAGGAGATGGCAAGCTGCTGATTGTCATTTCATCATTTGCCAATTCTTCGGCTCTTGATAAGGTGGTTTTAGAGAACAATATGCACAAGAAGATAGTAAAGGAAAAAAGACTATTCTATGAGACACTCTCTATTGTAGAGCTGAGCCTTTGAGCACTTCTTTTATTTCTTTTGCAGCAAATTGCTGGCCCGGAGAGCTATTTGATCTGCCATCTGAGATGTAGTTGTAGTTCCACCCAAGTCGTATGTTACATATTTGCCCTCATTGATGACGTCTTCTGTAGCCTGGAATATTGCCTTGGAGATTTGCTTCTCTCCAAGGTATTCTATCATCCAAGCACCTGAAAGGATGGTAGCAACGGGATTGACCTTGTTCTGGCCTGCATACTTGGGCGCGCTGCCGTGCGCCGGCTCAAACATAGCATAACTATCCCCATAGTTGCCCGAGTAGACATTGCCAATCGATCCCACGTGACCTGAAGCGCATTCTGATACGATGTCCATGAAAAGGTTGGTGCTGAGGAGTATACTCTTGTTGAACCTTTCCGGGTTTTTGACTAGCTGCTGTGTCATGTTGTCTATATAGTATTCTTCAACGCGTATGTCGTTGAACTGCTTTTGCGTCTTTTCGACGGCAGCCCAGAAAATGCCATCCGTCTCTTTGAGAATGTTGCGCTTGGTTATTGCATATACGGACTCAAACCCTCTGTCCCTGGCAGCCTTGAAGCCTGCAGTGACAATTCGCTCGCAACCCTTCCTTGTAGTTTTCCGGATAGCTATTGCAGAATCATCGCTTATCCTGAATTCAATGCCTGCATACAGTCCCTCTGTGGCTTCACGCACACAGACAAAGTCAAGCTGTCTTTCCTGATTCTTGTACGTCTTGATCGGCCTAATATTGGCGTAAAGCTCGAATTTCTGGCGGATACTTACTGCGACGCTACGCGGTGCGTTTGGCAGTGGTACCGTAGTGGTCGGCCCTTTAAAGCAGGCATCTGACTCTTCAAGTAGCTTCCATACATCTGGAGAAATATAGGAATTGCCTCCATTCTTTTGCCACCAGTCTGAGCCAGCATCACATAGGACTAGTTGAACCTCTGAATTACAAGTCTTCAGAACCTTGATCATTGCATCAACGAGCTCTGGCCCTGTGCCATCACCTCTAATTATCGCTGCAGTTTTTTTACTAGCCAAACAAAGAGGTGGCCTCTTTTTTCGCTATTTATTCTTATTTACTTGTCAGCTTTATACGTGCCACC
The DNA here is from genome assembly GCA_036373895.1 of Nitrososphaera sp. GTDB lineage: Archaea > Thermoproteota > Nitrososphaeria > Nitrososphaerales > Nitrososphaeraceae > Nitrososphaera. Next base: position 21,645 of record DASUUV010000070.1, read on the forward strand.
ATGCTGTTGTCCTGAGGGAACGCTGGCGTATCCGATGCCGTAGGTACTGTGGTAAACTCACCTGCTTCTGAAAAATATGAATATTCTATATTGTAATTAGTAAGGTTCAGCGTCTGGACTATATCTGTACCTGTCGAATTATCGACGACATTTATAGTATTACTCATATTGTAAATGCTCATAAAATCACCAAGCGTGAACCTGATGGGTCTGATGTATTCAATATGTACTACGTTGCCTACTTCATCTGTGTGCATGGGGCGTAAACATTCCTGGCCTTCCTTGGGCTGTCTGCCAACATTATCTGGGAGCAGCATCTGCTTGTCATCAACAACTACTTCAATTCTTGGGTAAAGCTGGAAGGATTCAATGTTATGTTGGCCTTCTTTAAGGCATACTTGGGTGGCAGGGGGCGGCGGAGCAAAGCTAGGTATGATTACGACTGCAACAAGTGTTGCTGCCCCCATAGCAATAACCGGTATCAGCAGCTCTTTCTTGCCCACCTTTCTCTTTGGCTTTTCCTCCTTTATCCTGCGTTTTGGCAACTGAGATGACTCTACGAAAACAAGCTAGATAGGGCGTTAATAATAATATTGCTTTGTATGTATACGTTATATATATGGCATCAAGGTCGCACAATAATAATAATATTAATTGCAAATAGTCCAGCTATCAGATATACACATTGGCGGCCTTTTCGTGCAGAGCGTATTTGACAAAGTAGTTGAAGAGGTCAATAAGCTCAAGCCAGATGCAATAATCGTGACTGGCGACTTGACAGATGACGGGTTGCTGATTCAATTCGAAAAGGCAAGGAAGGAGCTTGAGCGCTTTGTCTGTCCAAATATGATTGTGATTGCTGGTAACCATGATTACCGTCATACCGGATATTTGCTTTTCAAGAAGTTCTTTCCCACAAAGCAGATCTATGAATTTGATGATGCCCTTATCTTCACAGTGGGCACGGCTAGGCCGGATAGAGACGAAGGGGAGGTAGGCTATCGCCAAAACCTCTGGATGGAAAAGACACTGAGCAAATATCCAGAGACCAAGCCCAAAATAGTAGCTATGCATCATCATTTGATAGGGATACCTGATACTGGCACTGACAAGATCATCATTCTTGACGCTGGTGATACACTTCGCACATTTCTGCAATCAGGAGTTGACCTAGTGCTTTGCGGGCACAAACACCGGCCTTGGATGTGGAATCTTGGACGGCTGGCGATAGCGTACGCTGGTACTACATCTTCAATCAGATTTCGGGGATTCTTTGAAAACTGTTATAACATAATTGAAGTTGGAAAGGAGAAAAAGGCCCGCGTTGACATAAAAATAGTGGGCAAGAAGCGCTTTCCGCTGTCAGAGCTTGTCGAGCGCTATCGGCCGTTCACTTAGAGCAGACAGAGATAACCTCATGCTAGCTGTTTTTTCATCTAATTTCATCCTTTTGGTGCTCGTAAGAATTAATTAAAGAGAAGGTCCTATAGGTGAATGGCAGCAGTGAAGATTCAGAGTTAAACTGAGGTTATGAAGAGAAGGCATTTGACTGAGCTGCCCTTGTATTCTCTTAGATCGATTATCATCGATGATTAGCATTAGAGTCTATCTTCATGCTGTTGTGAATTTTATATACTTCTCTTTTGAATTATAAGATATCTTGCATATAATCATTTGAAGAAATCATATTTCATAGTATATCATACTATTTATTCAACTGCCGATTAAAATATGAGATCTGGGGATACATTCCTATGGCTCAGATGCCAGCACTGATACCAAAAGAAGTCGAAATCCAGAGACTAAAGAAGATCTACATCATGGTCATCATGCTTGGTTCAATTGCAGCCTCAGTAGAAGTCGACAACTTCGTCGATGGATCACTGCACCAGACGGCAATCAGAGATAGCGCATTCACGCCTGCTCACTGGTGGCTATATAGCCACTTCGTAGCACTTCCACTAGGTTGGGGCTTTGTCGCAATCTATGACAGAAGAGTACCAATTCTTAGGGGACCAGGCAATTCGATGAACACCGGTTTGAAGATTACCATTATTGGCTATTTGGCCACAATGTTCACAATCGGTATCAACGAGATGTGGCACTTCTGGTTCGTCGAAGAAATCTTCGCAGTTCCGAACCACTGGATGTTTAACATGGGTGTTGTCGTGGCATTCATGGGTGCTCTGGCTTATGTAGTCAGAGTATACGCCAGAATGGTCGAACTGGGTGCAGAAACACCAGCCAAGAACCCATACGTGGCCGAAATGTACAAGCTAGCGCTTGAAGGAAAGCTGTACAGCAGGTCTATTCCATAAACTTAGGATTTCGACAATGTCTGGGCAACCAGACGCCCGCTTTTTCTTTTTTTTCTTTCTCAAAAATAAGAGATATTCAAGTGCTATCAAATAATACGGTGTGTTTTTATCAGATGAACTATTAAGAGGCAATTGTCAAAGATAGTAGAATAGGTCTCGACCCTCTGCATCCATCCATTCCAGGCTAGAAAACGAAAATTTTCAATGCTCTATTGAAAAGGCAACTGTTTTATCTTGAGTTCAGCTGCATCACCTTTCAACAAATGTCTATGACACCTTTATCTTATGTAAAAATATTAACATGCCAATGATTACTTTTTTGGTAAACAATAAATACGTAATTTCTTTGCATAGTGCTGATGCCTGTTGTTGATCCTGTCTGCGGAATTGAAATGCATCAGGAACTTGCAATTAGCCATGAGCATCATGGCAAGACTTACTACTTTTGCTGCGAGGGCTGCAAGAGGATCTTTACAAAAAAACCTGGTAAGTATTCAAAATGAAAGTGGCACAACAGGAAAAGCGCCACACTTTCTGCAAAACCTAGCATCAGCTGCAATACATCCTCGACAATCTGAGCAGCGTGATCTGCACCTATCATCTTCTTCTTCTCTTTCTTCTTCTTTTGGTGGAGGAAAATAGCTTCTAAAAATGGCATAGTAGTGCAGATGTTCCTTGCTTCTTATTTTGACATTCTCCTGCTCCTGAGCTATTCTTTTCTTGTTTGCAAAAGTCAAGTTGTCGATCATTTCTTCTATATATTGCTGGTAACGATCAGTGGCAGCTCCTTGCTCCTGCGCAAGCTTGGGTCTCCATACCAGTGAGCCCAGTGCTGGTTCAAAGCATTTTCTCAGAATGAATTTGCCCCACTTTTTGCCATCGTGTTCGCCCACTTTGTCGTTCACACTGATCAATTTTGCAAACGACACAAACTTCTCATCAAGGAAAGGAGTTTTGACCTCAATACCGACGTGTTCACCTAGTTTTCTTGAAGAAAAATGCATGATCTGCCACAGGCGTCGTAGCTCTGAATCAAACCTTTGCATGTTAGAATAATAGCGAGAAAAGTAGTTGTAGCCCGCGAACAGCTCGTCGCTGCCGTCACCGGTCATTACACTAGAATAGCCATCACTTTTTGCCCACTCGATGCCGGCAAGTGCGACGGCAGAATTCCTTATCTCTATCGGATCAAATGTTCTAAAAATTTGTATGACCTGCTCGACCAGCTCTGCCATTCTGTTCTGTCCAAAAATAACTTCAACATGGTGTTTGCTGTATCTTTCTGCAACCTGCCTTGCATAGACAAGATCAGGAGCAGCTGTTCCAAATCCTGCTGCAAGTGAGTATTGTGGTCGTAGTATACTTGCCAAAATGCTGCTGTCAAGCCCTCCGGAGAGCAGCAGTGTGTCGGCATGGTTTCTCTCCACACTTTCAGTCAGCATCTTGGTAAGCTGTTCGCAATCTTGCAATACAAGACAAAATCCCAGTTTTGCTCTTATTATTATTGTTATTCTTTCGTGGCGTCTTCTGACGGTGGCGGCGCCTCACAGAACTCTGTCAGGACACCGTGAAGTGATTTAGGATGTATAAATGTGATCTTGCGACCGTACGAGCCTGTGCGCAATCCGCCAAGCATTTTCATACCCTTCTCAGATGCCCTTGCAACATCCTTTTCGATGTTGTCAGCAGTGATTGCTATATGGTGTATGCCTTCACCACGTTCTTGTAGGAACTTTGAAATTGGACTGTCGGGAGCCATTGGCTCCATTAATTCTATTCTAGTATCTTCGAGCATTAGCATCGCGACCCTGACCTTTTCATTGGGCACTTCCTCTATTTTCAGCTCGTCAACATTGAGTATTTTTTGATAGTCAGTTAGTGCCTGCTGCACATTATTAACTGCAATAGCTATATGGTCGAGTCTCATTTGATAGTAGAGAGAGTCATCGAGAGTTTATTTAATCTAATCCCAGAAGTTCAGGTAACCCCGCTACAGTATTACGTGGTAGTATAGCTTTGGTTTTGAAGGGAGAAACTCCTACTAAGAAAGCGGGATTGGATGTTACTAAGAGTAAAATAAATGGATGTTAGGCTAGTAAAGCCGTACGTTTACCAATTATATGATATCATGGTTATTGCTTTCATTTTGTGTTATATCCACTCATGTAAAGTGACTTAATGGTCCAAAGCTGGTTTAAAACAATTCGTAAAAGTATAATCTATAAATCATAAATATTGCAGGGGATTATTTTTGATTCTTGTAGTAAAAGGTGGGATTCTTAAGCCGTTCGAGAGCTTCTGCCCAATCAATTGAATTACTTGAGCTAGTCCATTCCACAAATGCAGAGCCCGCTCCAGCCCATTCAGTGAACTTCTTAATAGCAGTTGCATGGGGCTCTGCCATAACAAAGTGCCTAAGAGAATCTTGATCTTTCCAAATAGATAGCGTCCAGAAGTGCTTTTTTGGAAAATCAGCCTTGACAGCATAATTCATTACGCCTTTGGTTTCTTTTACTTGCTTCAGTACTTTTGAGGTCATCAACTGAAAAGGAATCATATATTTCCAACTCTTTAGCGGTAGGAAAGTGGCAACCCATAAGAATTCTTCTTGTTTTTTGGAGTCTAAATCTCTATTCTCCTGCATTAGATAGCCTTTGCGGAATTCAGTTAAATAGGTTATTTCTACAAACTTTCTATTGGCCCATGCATATCTATCTCTTGACCAATCACTACGTTATTTGTCTCGATTATCTTCATCAGTTGAAGGATGTCTTTTCAACACGACGACAGGCGTGCGCCTCTACTAAGCAGTTGATTCCCAGATTTTGATATTTACATTGGGCGAAGAAGGGTCGAATCGAATCAAGCTCCTCGTAACTTATCACTGATGCATTACACGCATATATGAATAGGCATTTAGAAATAAATTCGATATTCGAAAAGCAGATCATATCTCAAGACACAGTCGCTTTCAGAATATTTTGCCAACATAAGGCCGCGGGTTTGGCATACTAATGAAAATGGTAACTGCACAAGCAAAACCTAAAGTGCTCCTTTAGCTGGTAGAGCCGTAGCTGGCACCACTACTATCACCAGCTCGGTTCTTGCACTCTCTCTCTACTATAGTTCTTCTTACACTCTAGAAAGATATCTTGGGTTCGTATCTTCCAAACACATTTCGTAAAGTGCTACTAATTTCGCCAAGTGTACTGTAGCTCTTAACTGCATTGATGATATGCGGCATTAAGTTATTGTCATCTTTTTCAGCTGCCTTTTGCAGTTGTGATAGCGCTTGGTCAACCTTTGACTTGTCACGATTGCTCTTGAATTCCTTGACATTTGCTAATTGTTTTTGCTCCAGCAATGGATCTATCCTGTTGATCTTCGGCTCGACATTATGCTCATCTTGATACTTATTGACGCCCACAATAATGCGCTTGTTTTCGTCAATTTCTTTCTTCAATTGATATGCGTTATCCCTGATCTCCTCTTGGAAGAAGCCCTTCTCCACCGCGACTAGCGCACCACCCATCCTTTCTATCTTATTGAGATACTCGTTAACCTCTTCCTCTATCTTGGCTGTAAGGTATTCAATATAGTATGAGCCACCCATTGGATCCACAGTTTTGCTGACGCCTGTCTCAGTGGCAATTATCTGTTGAGTTCTGAGTGCGATCTTGACTGACTCTTCAGTTGGAAGTGCAAGCGCTTCATCACGCGAGTTGGTATGCAAAGATTGGCATCCACCAAGTACTGCAGCAAGTGCTTCCGTTGCAACCCTGACAATGTTATTGTCGACTTGCTGGGCAGTCAGTGATTCGCCAGATGTCTGAACATGGAAGCGGAGGTGCTGGGATTTGGGATTTGTTGCCTGAAACTTCTCTTTCATTATTTTGGCGTAGATCCGCCGAGCAGCTCTGAACTTGGCAATTTCCTCACAGAATTCCATAGTGCAGCAGAAAAAGAACGAAAGCCGTGGAGCAAAGTCATCAACATTCAGTCCTGCTCTGCTTGTACAAGTATTGATGTATTCAATTGCGTTTGCAAAGGTGAAGGCCAGCTCTTGCACAGCGTTACAGCCGGCTTCTCTCATGTGGTAGCCAGAAATGCTGATCGGGTACCATTGTGGAACTTTTTTAGAGCAATATTCGATCATATCTCCTATCAAGCGCATAGATGGTTTGGGCGGATAAATGTAGGTGTTTCGTGCGATGTATTCCTTCAGAATATCGTTCTGAGTAGTGCCACGCAACTTGTCCGGTGACACTCCCTGCTCCTCGGCAACAGTGATGTAAAGCGACAAAAGCGTAGACGCAGTTGAGTTGATAGTCATCGAGGTGCTGACCTTGTCAAGAGGTATGCTGTCAAAACAGGCCATCATGTCCTTTATCGAGCTAATGGCAACACCTGTCCTTCCAATCTCACCCTCTGCTTGAGGGTCATCGGAGTCCCTGCCAGTCTGAGTAGGCAGGTCAAATGCTAGTGACAAGCCCGTCTGGCCGCGGTCTAGCAAAAACTTGAAGCGCTTGTTTGTTTCTTCTGCACTACCAAAACCGCTGTACTGGCGCATGGTCCAGAGTCGCTCGCGGTACATGTCTGGATACATGCCCCGGGTAAACGGGTACCTACCAGGCTCTTCTTCAAGAAGGTCATCATAGTTTTCCACATCCTTATTTGTAAAAACTCGCTTAACCGGTATGTTTGAATCAGTCTTGAAAGTCTCGCTCGCCATCTTTCTATCACCTAAAGAGAGTCCCGGCCAGTTCTTCAGCAGCCACATAAGGGTCGATCTCTTTTCTAGCCAGCCTGTCGATAAACTCTGAATATTTTCTGTTCTGAGCAAGCATATAAGAAACCTTTTTCTCCAGGATATTTAAAACCATGTCTGTTAACTCATCCTCTAGCATCTTTCTCTCGCGTTCTTTATAATTAATGCTTTTTTCCTTTAGTAATTTATCAATATTCTTGGCTAGTTCGTCCACACCCTTTCCAGTCTTGGCAGATGTCTTAAGAACGGATGGTTTTCTGTTAGTATCGCCAATCAGGTCAACTACTGTTTGATAGAGGCTAGTAGCACCTTCTAGATCTGCTTTATTTACAACATAAATGTCACCTATTTCGGTGAGCCCAGCTTTTACAGCTTGCACATTGTCTCCCGTGTGTGGCGTGAACACGACTACTGTAAGATCGACGGCTTTAGAAATTTCAACCTCAAGCTGGCCTGCACCGACACTTTCAACAAGCACAACATTGTAGCCGGCGACATCAAGGATTCTGATTGCATTTCTGAGCGATTTGGAAACACCTCCCATCGCTCCCCTTGATGCCATACTTCGCATGAACACTTTTTCATTGCCAAGGTTGCCCTGCATTCTGACCCTGTCTCCCAATATTGCGCCACCCGTTATGGGGCTTGTGGGATCGACTGCAAGCACCGCAACCTTGTAGCCCAGAGCCTGGCATTCAGGTATCAACTTGCCAACAAGAGAGCTTTTACCGGCCCCTCCAGGACCTGTAAAACCCACTGCCCTTATATTGCCTGTCTTGCTGAAAATCTGCTTTATGATTTCGCGAGACTCGGGTTCGTCGTTGTCTACAATTGATATTGCCCTTGCAAGGGCGCGTCGCTCACCAGCAAGCAAACTCTTTACTATAGGAAGCACACCAGCATGTTATAGTCTCTATATATAATATTAGTTCTTTAGGATCGAATTAGGTTGGAACTTAATTCTTTCTCAAACTATACAGGTTCTTGAGGAGAGCTGACTAGGACTACGGAGGATATATCTTTCTCTTGTTTTCAATATGATGTTGACTGGCCTCAAGAATCATGCTTGGCGATAGGTCGCCGACGACATATGTAAGGAGCTAATATTCCACTATAACCACTAGCAGGATAGACAATAATGAATATAGTCGATATAGCCAGCCCTGATACATTTCCTTCATAGGGAGAAAAGAGACTGTCTGTCGATTGCTAAATACGCGAATTTTTATTATTCTCTAAGCGATTCAGAGATAATGTTGGCAAGCTTGTGATTGCCTTCTTTTTGATACCTCTTGACTTGATTGATCAGCTGTTCCCTAAGCTGCCTGTAAAGGTCGACCTGCTCTCTAACAACCCTTGTCCTAAGCTCCTCGACTTCTGATGATAGTGGTGGTGGTGATGAAGATTGTGATGAGGACATGCAGGATACTATGTTTGCTTTTGTATTTATGAATTCACTCCTTTTTACATGATAAGAACCGCTACGGCAGTATCGCAGAATATGGTAATGACGACGGTTAACATCGTATTTGGTACTGCTGGCAGAATATGAAACAAGAGACACAGCGAGTAACCTGCCATTTCTATTGGAACTCTTATTCAACGGAGCAATCGATTGAAAGTGACATGCCGTGATAAGCACGAAGTTGGCAGTATCTAGCTTCATTTTCAGGGGCTTGGTATAAATGCAGTATAGAGACATAGTGTCTAGGGGGGAAGAAGAGAGGTACATGCGGCAAGAGCATGAAAAGGCCAAGTTTTCATCGCCTGTTTAGGTGTTGAAAAACATCATGATCATCCTTCTTGTCTTACCATTTGTGCTGAAATTGAAAAAAATATTTTAAGCAGAAAGGCCAATTTCATGATGATAATGTCGGCTCAGCAACAGCAAAAAAGGCCAATACGAGTTCTCGTGTGCAAGCTTGGACTAGATGGACACGACCGAGGAGCCCTAGTAATATGCAGAGCTTTTCGTGACGCCGGCATGGAGGTCATTTATTCTGGGTTGTTCTGTACACCAGAACAGATTGCCAACATGGCTATCGATGAAGACGTCGACGTGGTGGCAATGAGCCTGCTAAACGGTGCTCACTTGACCTTGTTTCCAAAGGTGACAAGACTTCTTAAAGAGAAGGGTGCAGGAGACATTCTAGTCGTTGGAGGCGGTATAATACCAGAAAGCGATAGAAAAGAGCTGGAAAAGCAGGGCGTGACCGGCAATTTTGGGCCAGGTACCCCGCTGCCAGTCATTATTAACCACATCAGGGAAAAGATTAAGGAAGCCTAGGAAATAGGTCTCTAAATACATATCTCTCTCTTTTTGTACATTTTTTTTCTTTTTTGTTTCTTTGATCATTTAGACTCTATAATTAGGGTATGATAACTGCATTATTATTACAATTACTTTCTCGTAGTCGTACGCTCATGCGCTATAGCTTATGAAGTATTGTAGTCGTTCCTACTAGTGTTTGTTATATTACTTGATACTTCTCCTTCATCTCATAATAAAGACGTGGATGATTCCCAAGCTATGGACATCCTCCATGAGATACCTCTTGTCTCTCTCTAGTGTGATGAACTAGAGCCGTCGAGTAATAACGTTTTTACACTGTAAAGATAACAATAGGGAATACGATAGTTTAGGTGGCTTGTAATTTGCTTGAGCGCTATAGGTCATGAGATGTTTTTGCTTCCTTCCTTGTATCAGGATAAGTAGAAGAAAGTAAGAGGAGGAGGAGAAGGAGGAGGAGAAGGAGAAGAAGAAATAGAGTTATGCAAGCAAAAAACTTCTAATTGCTTGCTCTGCTATCTTTATTACTATTATAATTCCAGCAGCGGTGCTGGTATAGTTGGAGTTGTTTGTTGTTCTTCTCCTCCTTCTTCTTCCTAAACTGTTGCTGTTGCATTGATGTCAGCAGTAGTAGCGTTTGTCGTCGTTGTATTCATTGGAGAAGGGATTTCTTCCATAGTAGAAGGTAGTGGTAATGTTATCCCACTTTACCACTCCCATAATGTTACGCTATTTTAGCACACTACTGCCGTCATCACTAACCTGCTTCTCCTCCTTCTCCTTCTTCTTCTTCGCCGCCCTCTTCTCCTTCATCGTCGTCATCGTCTGCAGTTGTAGTCATGTTACCTCCTAATGCATTCAGGGCTAAATTCAGGTTCATCAGTACACCCTGAGTGTCGTTATTCAGCGCTGCAATACATGCTTGTTCTATAAGCTGTGTTGGCGATGATGTCGTTTGATTTCCTCCTCCAGCTGTGGTAGCATTTGCAGTCATAGTAGCATTTGTGGCTGTAGTAGCGTTGCCTGCCGTAGCATTAGTACCGCCTCCTCCTGCCATTTGTGTTGGATCACAAGCAGACTGTGCACCGGTGGCACCACCTGTTGTTGCCGTTATACTGTCAGTTCTTCCTGCTGTATTATTACCACCAGTGGCACCAGCTAATTGCTGCCCTACCGTGATGACTGTTTGAGCAGTGCCACTCTGAGTGGTATCAAATGGTGGGTCTATGCCCGTGCCAATGATTGTCGCTACCACATTGAAGCTTCCCGCGGTATCAAACGTCATCGTTTGCTCATCAGATCCAGAATGTGTGTGAAGATCTGTCATTGACTCAACTGTCTCACCATTATTTTGATCTATTATTTCAAAGTTGTAATTTACATGGCTTATAGACTCACCTGAAGAGGGGTCCTGGAAATCAAGCGTGAACTCTGTATCCTGGCCCGGCTCTATCTCCATCGGCTCCCAGCTAATTAGCACATTTACAGATTGATTGTCTGTTGCTACAGTTACTGGTTGGGGCATTGTTGTGGCGGTGGTGGTGGTGGTTGCGGCTGGAGCTGCGATAGTTGATATAGTCATTATTATTATTGCCAGTGTAAAGATGGTCGCTGCTGGTATGGTACGGTTGTTATTATTTTTGTCATTATTGAGATGTATCATATCCCTGTAAGGACATAATGCAAGGGATAAAAGACTTCTCCTAATAAAGAGAGGGAGAAGATTTGGTTATCTGTAGTTATTGTAATTGTTATCGAGCAGTTTGTTAACGATATTAATTCAACGGGGGACATACTTTCATCCGATGCGAGTCTTTCAATGTTTTTGCATTAAGCCTTATCTTGTCTGTAGTTGCGAATGTAGTCTTGATCACTTCACCTTCACTCGATGGGTTGACCGATGATAACGCAGCAAAGCACTACAACAGTTCCATTGCTATAGCTAGCTGGCACACGTGCTTTCCTCATTCTGCTGTGAACCTTTTTACAATCTATTCTGCTTCATTTCCTCCCATACTGCCTCCTTTAGGCCTAGCATCTCTCTAAAAGAGTTTGCAGTGGAAGGACCAAAG
>DASUUV010000071.1:0-10808 GCA_036373895.1 Nitrososphaera sp.
ATTATTATTATCATTATTAGTATCATTATTAGTATCATTATTAGTATCATTACTATCATTAGTAGTAGCTATTATTGTTTTTACCTCGTACTAATTTTCCTAGTTAGTGGAAACGTAAATGCCTAAATAATAAACTCTACCCTAATTTTGTTGACAGTGGCAGGACGGCGGCGGTGGTTACCAACAACAACAACAAAGATATCTGATGTTGAAGCCCTGAAGAGAAGCGCCTTACGAATGTCACTTGTAGCCATTGTCTCTGTTTTTGTGTTTGAATTTATTGCTGGCATTTTCACAAACAGCCTCGCTCTCATAACAGACAGTACTCATGCACTGCTTGATGCTGTAGTCACAGCAATATTGATAATAGCCGTCAGACTCGCGCTCAAGCCAAAGGATGTCGACCATACTTATGGACACGGCAAGATCGAGACCATTGGAGGATTCATCGGCGGCATTGCGCTTTTTGTAGTGGCAGTATTTTTTATCCATGAGGCGATCATTAGGCTTGCTGCCTCCTACTCCACAGATTCAGCTTCGGTAGTAGTTGTTAATCCAGGCACAATTGGCTTTGCAGCAGTAGCCTACACTCTGGCTGTAGATGGCTTTAGGATAAGTGTCCTTGGCAGGGCAATGAAAAAGACTGCAGCAAAGATAACAGGCTCAACTACATTGAAGGCCGACTTTTACCATGCATTTGCAGATCTTGCTTCAACTACAGTGGCATTTGTGGGACTGTGGCTTGTTACCGTCGGCTTTGGACACGGCGACTCTATTGCGGCAATCATACTTGGCAGCTTCCTTTGCTACCTTAGTGTAAGGTTTGCGTACCAAAACGCAATGGAGCTAACAGACGTAATATCTCCCCGCCTTGTCGGAACAGTACAGCAGGCGGCAAATGAAATTGAAGGCGTGTTACGGTCAGACGATATCAAAATGCGTCGAGTCGGAAGCGAGATCTTTGTAGAAGCCACAATAGCGCTCCCTGCGGAAATAAGCTTTGAAAGTGCGCATGATATAAGCGCAAAAGTTGAAAACAATATTGCCAAGAGTCTGTTGTCTGGCTCTGGGCTGCATGTCAAGCCAAGGAACATCACTGTGCACTTTGAACCCATGCTTGGAGTCGACATGCCGGCAGAGTTGGTAATTGAAAGTGCTGCATCCCAAGTTAGCGGTGTGAGAGGGGTGCACAACGTCATTATTTCAAAAATCGCCAACAGCCATTCAATGGACATATCTCTTCACATTCAGGTCAACAGATCAGCAACTCTTGCCGAGGCTCATTCAATAGCCAATGCAGTTGAAGACTCTATAAAGAAACAGCTGGGGGCTGTTGAGAATATTACTGTGCACCTTGAGCCCGTGATGCTGGATGTTGTTGGAATGGAACCGATTGCTGACAGCACAATGCACGATTTCATAAGAAACGCCATCCTAGGCAGCGCAAGCGGTGTCAAAAAAGTGGACAGGATTGGAATATACAGAACAGCAGAAAATATCCTCAAAATTGATGTCAACTGCTCCTTTAGCAGCGAAATGACCATAGAACAGATTCATGAACGTGTTTCAGGGATTGAGAAAGATATAAGAATAAAATATCCTGGGTCGATCTTGACAATACATGCAGAGCCCAGCTAGTAGCAGACTAATAGAATACACACACACTCACACTCTCTCTCATTCTCCTATATAGCTGCTGGGACTTGGGGGCTGCATTCAGCCTTTTTACCCGACTGGGCATCGTTACCAACCTTTCTTCCTCCATCTGCAAATCCGCGTTAGACCAGCAGAAGAGAGGTGTAATTGGCAAAGTTTATTGATTAATGTTTATACAAAATAGTATTGTAGCAAGCTTTTGCCATCAACAATCCCCGTAACACCTAAGCTTATTAGGCAACTCATGCCTCCACGCTCATTTTCCTCAAGAAAGGGAGACAACGGTACGGTGCTCATAGCAGGCGGAAGCAGGTTCTACCATGGAGCGCCAGTACTTGCAACTATGGCCGCCTTGCGTTCAGGTGCTGACTTGGTTTATACTGCAGTGCCGCGTTCTATCATTACCGCCGTTAGGTCGTTTTCTCCTGCAATAATTGCCCTTCCCTTGCCCGATGACAAGCTCACGAAGGGTTCGACAAATCGGCTCATGGCTATGCTGCCAAAGAATGCAGACTCTGCTTCAATAGGCATGGGGATGAGCCTAGAACCTGAAGCGCTAAGTATGCTTGTAAGAAAACTGAGGCAAGCGGGTACAAAAATTCTACTCGATGCTTCGGCTCTCATTCCTCAGGTTTTGGAAGAGATTTCAAATACCGGGACCATCGTCACTCCACACTCCGGGGAGTACAAAAGGCTCTTTGGCAGCGAACCAGGATCAACTAAGGAGGAAATGACATCAAATGTGCACAAATTGGCAAAGGAGCATGGAATCACAATAGCGCTTAAGGGATGGGTCAATATTATTTCTGATGGCGAACAACTTACAGCTATAAAGAGGTCGACACCGGCAATGACAGTGGGAGGCACAGGCGACGTGCTGTCTGGCCTAGCGGCAGGGCTCCTAGCCAAGATGAAGCCCTTTGATGCAGCAGTTGTAGCAATCTATGTTAACGGTCTTGCAGGTAATCTTGCATTCAAGCAAGCAGGCCTGCACATAATTGCGACAGATCTAATTGATAACCTACCGCTGGTGATGAAGAAGTTCGATAAGGTCAGAAGATACACATAAGTAAAGTTCTCTCATAACTAGCTATGACATATACTTTTACTTGTATCTCCGGTGCATCCCCCTAAAGTTTGCTAAAAGAATGACAATTACTGATCTGTTTTCTTTTGTATATGTCGATGAAATATTGCGATGATCTTCTGTGCATCTATCGACCTCAGATTTTAAGGGGCATCCCTGATAGAGTATATAATATTCTAATTGAAGATAGTCAAGTCAAGTCAACTCAACCCAACTTGTGATATGCAACTTCTTTAATAGAGCTACTGCTTTTTCACTTTCATGAGCGAGAATAAAAAGCGCATTGAAGAACAATACATTACATTCGAAGAATTTTCAAGGGTACAATTGAAGGTAGGCAAAGTCATTCAATCTGAAACCATGCCTGGCATGAAGAAAGTCTTCAAGGCAACAATTGATCTTGGCACTGAACAGCGAGAAATTGCTATCGGAGGCGCTCTGCACTACAACCCAGAAGAATTTGTTGGCAGGCTCGTGGTTGTTTGCACTAATCTGGAGCCAAAAAAGATAGGCAATATAATCTCTAGAGGCATGCTCTTGGCAGCAGACGGGCCGGAGGGTAGACCGGTATTTCTAACAATAACTGAGGACATTCCACCTGGCACGCCAATTCACTGAGATTGACTAAGAAAAAATCAGAAGGTTTTGTATACAGTAAGAGACTGTTGACTTTTTGATATGTTTTTCAATAAATATATATATACATATCAAACTTCATTGGTTCTTCTCCAATCCATTTATTTTTGCCAAAAATGCGCAAATGGAAGTATAGTCCTGATCTGAAAAACCCATATTGTTTGCTGCACGGAATATCTGCTGGGCAAGAGCAGTTTGGGGAAGAGTTATGCCGGTCTCCTGCGCGGTACTAGTGGCAAGCTCTAAATCTTTTAGCATATTTTTGAGATGGAATGTCGGTGAAAAGTCGTTTTTCACCATCTTAGGACCTTTCTTTTCTGAAAGGCCGGTTTTGAAATATGTCGAATTCAGTATTTCGATAAATATCGACGGATCAATGCCTGCTCTCCTGACAAGCGTTATCCCTTCAGACACCGCGCTAGCAATAAGCGCAATGTTTAGGTTGAGCGCAAGCTTGATGGCATTTGCCGACCCATCTCTTTCACCAACGTAAAAAGTTCTGCCCAGCTTTTCGATCACTTGCCTGATCTTATCAAATGCCTGTCTGCTACCGGCGACTATGGGCACAAGATCCCCTGCCTCGGCTGCAGCTGGGCCTCCCATTACTGGTATGCCCAGCATCTCTATGCCTGCGTTTCGCAGACGCTGAGCACAATGCTCTGACTGCGATGGCGAAATTGTACTTACGTCAGCCACTACGAGGTTGTGGTTGCCCGATTCTGTGACTCCATTTGTTCCAAAGAGTACATTCTTCACAGCATCAAAATCGGTGACGACAGTTATTACAAGGTCACAAACTTCAGCAAGCTCTCTTGGGCTCAAAGCCACGGTAGCTTTATTTGAAAAATGCTGCGCCTTTGAACCGGTGCGATTATAAATTGAGACTACGTGCCCGCTGTTGATCAGCCTTTTTGCAATGCCGGAACCCATTAGGCCTAACCCTGCTATGCCCACTTTCATATAATTGAGGTGGTCTCCACAACGGCGATAATAAAAAACTATGTGTACATTGGCAGAGTGGCAGCTATAACCCCCTCCCCTAATGGTGTCATGTGCTTTATAGACATGTTCTTGGCATAGATAAAAGAAGAAGAAGAAGACAATGCGAGGACTCTGGCATAGTGGAAGCGGAGCGGTTCTTGAAGAAAAGAAAAGCAGATCCATAATTCATCCCTTTGTAATCAAAGGCTACAACGGCCTCACGATAAATCCCTACCAGGGATGCAGCCACCGCTGTGCATACTGCTACGCCACATACGAGTGGTCGCCTGAATTTTATGACAAGATTTACTCCAAGAGTAATGCACCAGAGGTGCTTGAAAAGGAGCTTGCCTCATGGAAATCAGACACTGTTATACCCGTCATGATAGCTTCTGCAACAGATGCGTACCAGCCAGCAGAACTTCGCTTTGAGTTAACGAGAAGATGCGTGCAAGTTCTGCAGAAATACAATGTACCCTACTATGTGTTTACCAAGTCTGCAATGATCGAGCGTGACTTAGAGCTCCATAGGCAGTACCGGCACAACTGCCTTGTAGTATGGTCTGTGACTACATGCGATGAGAAGATAAGACGAATAGTCGAGCCGGGTACACCGCCAGCCAGCAGAATATTCAAAGTAATTAAAAAGTTTGCGGAGGCGGGCTTGTGCTGCGGGGTCAATATTGACCCGATAATGCCACTTGTCACAGACAATGAGCAAGACCTCGAGGGGCTTGTCAGAGCTTGCAGGGAGGCTGGCGTACGCCATGTCTTTGGCGCACCGCTAAGGTTGCGAACAGATATCTGGCAGCGGATGAAGCTCGTGCTGCGACTTCTTGAAGTGCCAGATGGCATCAAACGCTACAAGGAGATATATCGCTTTGAAGAGCCGCTTGGTTCTAGCTACGTTACAGCTGAGACGAGATATATAAATAAAATCATCGGCAAGCTCAAAGGCATGATCAAAAGCAATGGACTGATATCTGATTTTCCAGACTATCTGGGTCCAAAGAAGATATACAAATCTACTACTCTTAGACAGACTACGCTACAAAGTTTCCTGGTCTAAGCTACCTAAAGCCCTCATGCGTGGTGAGGATCTCTGCTTACTTACTTTGCATGTAGTGTACTAAAAATAGCCTCTCGCAGTCACAGTCCTCGTCAATTCTTAGTTGTTTTCCGCACTTTGGGCAAACTGTAAGTCGTGTTGGACTTTCATTCATCTCCATGAACATGACAGACATACGCCTGAACAACAATAATTGGCTCTACAAGTTAATAAGAATTTAGCATATTTTAGAGATATTCTAATGATTTTAATTCTACTTTTGGTATTTAGAAAGATTTTATCTATTTGTTTTCGCAAAGCATTGAATTTTTTGATACCTTAGAACCATTAATAACAGCGCGATTGCTCCACAGCTCATGAAACAATATAGGAACCCAACTCCGAGTGTCGATGTTATACTCGAGCGCGATTCAAACGTTCTAATGGTAAGGCGCAAGAATGATCCATTCAAAGATCATCTTAGCTTGCCAGGCGGCTTTGTAAACGAGGGCGAAACCGTCGAAGATGCAATGAAGCGAGAGGCAATGGAAGAGACATCTCTTGAAGTACACCCAATCGACATCCTCGGTGTCTATTCCGACCCGACGCGTGATCCAAGAAAGCATATCGTGACCACAGTCTTTGTTGGAATAATCGTAGGCGGCGCGATTAGGGCAGGTGACGATGCAGCCAGCACCAAGTGGATCAAACTGGCCAATATCGAACGGCAACAGATCGCATTTGATCATACACAGATTCTGCATGATTACCAGCATTGGAAGGCTTCTGGCGGAACATTCTGGTCTACCAAGAGAAGAAATGATTAAAACCCCTGCCACCCAGAGATCATATAGTTTTGCGCGCCGAGAAAGACATCCGGCTCAGGATAGACCTACTGGAAGGACAGTCAAGCTTTATTGCCAATATGCTCACAAGGGCGATTTCAGAGCACAACGAGGTCGTATTCGCCGAGTACTCCAAGCGTCTTGCGGTTAGTCGTGGCAGGATCGAAGAATTGCTGTGGGTTTTGGGTGAAAAGAATACTACTACTACCACTACTGCTGCTGCTGGCCAGAGCGTGCTTGACATGCGGGTCACTAGCAATAATAACGACGACATCACCGTGTCCGTCAGGGAGGTAATTGAAAAGCTTAGGAGAGGCGAACTTAGGATGGACGACCTCTCAGCAGACATACAGTCAATGGTCAGAAAAGGTGCGCTAGAGATGAAAAACAGCAACTGGAGGTAAATATTTCCACTTGAAGGCCTGTTTCAACAAATAGCCAAAGAAAGATGTGTATATGCATTACTTAAAAAGATCTTAATAGTGGCAAAAATAGTAGCAGTAGCCATAAGGAAGAAGCAAGGTCTCTGATTAACTCATATTTTTTGCTCATCGATCATTATATTATTATATAGAATACAGCCAAACCCAAAATAAAGATCTAAACAGTGGATGAGACATTGACAAATAATTAGTAGCTGTCATTTATTAGGTGGCGTTAGAATATTACAGACAGGATAGGATTATCAGGATTGGCCATAAAAATACAGAGGAATTCTGAATTCACAGATATTCTTCTTAGCAACCTTTTGCAAAAGCATAATGAAAGAACCAGAGAAGGGAATGTGGTGCATGTATCTGATATATTACCTACTAGCTGCATACGACGTCAGTACTATGGCAGAAAGTTCCCCGATATGGCCCCTTTGAATCATGAATCTGTGCATCACTTTGTCCGGGGCGAAGCCAGCGAATTCGTAATAACAGAGCTCGCGGGCCTAGGAGTTTCACAGACTGAATTGAATATGGATGGAATAATTGCACACCCGGATATCATGGATAATAATTTGGTCGTGGAATTGAAGGATACTGTGAACGGCAAGCGTCTTGACTTCGGCGATACTACATTTAGATCATATCTTCGCCAGCTATTGTACTACCTGACGATAACCGGTATAGAAAAGGGGATCATCTCGATAAGATACAACATCAAGGAATTGCGATGGATAAGGCGGGATGCAGAAGGGAATGATTATTTTATCAGACCTGCAAATGCCAAGGATGTTGGCATTGAGAGCTGGCAGGTGATACTGCCAAAAGATGACATTGCACGGGAACTGCTGAAAAATGAGATGGTAAGGAGAAAGAACCTTTTTGTCAAAGCCTTAGAAGAAAATGACGCCTCTATACTACCAAGGCTTCCCGAATACATGCGCAACTACAAATGCAAATGGTGTGAATTTTACAATAAATGCATGAATGAAGATGGAGAGACAAAAGCAGCACAAGAAATGGCCAACGAAAAAGATCTGCTAGAGTTAGATGGTCTTGTCACCATAGAGCAGGATGGTTGAACAACCGATGTATTTTCTTCAAACTTGAAGGCTCACATTGATAGTCTGATAGGAGATTAGCAGACCAATATTGTCCGATTATGTTCTCATCAAATAATGCAAAAATAATGGTGGATGAGTAACATCGCTCATCCAGGAGAGAATTTAGCTATCGCAGCTTATTCTGATACGTCGAAGGTTATGATCATAGAAATACTAAGAATTTTTACCTGTCCTACATGCTAATATCGAAAGAGCTTGAGCAAAAGAGTAAATGACACATTAGAACCTAGGTTTATAGAGATCTGTCAGCGTATTATTTAAATTAATTCAGATAATGCCTTTACAACCTTATGTGCAACATCTTCCCAACTCTGCAAGATCTCACTTCTATGCTCCTGTTTTTCCTCTGTTAATTTCAAGACTGATATTGTTGCTCTTTTTTTTCCCTCCAACGAAACAGGATAAGATGATGAGGAGGATGTTGTTGATAATGATGATGACAACGATGGCTGCTGCGCTGATATTATTCTGTTTCTCATATCACGCGAGTCTAGGGCTCTTAGTGCCTCACTTGCGAACAATTTGTAATTCCCCTTCTCTACTAATCTGATCCTTCCTTGCTTTGCCATTATACTTTCTGAATAAAGTTCTTCAAACACAGGCAATCTCCATATCACTGCAGCCATGCCTAGCTGCAGACTCTCAGCTAGTGCTATTCCAAACCCCTCTCTGCTTGATGGATAGAGAAACACCTTCGCTCTTGAGTACAGTTCAAGCTTTTCTTTATCAGTCACTTCTCCTTTATGGTCTATGCCTATTGATTTGAGATGATTTATTTCGGTTGAAGAAGCTCTGCCTATCATGACAAAGTTAACCGCCTGGCGAAGCTTCCCTAAAACTGACCAAATCTTATCGATACCATCGAGCTTTTCAATGCGTCCAATGCAAAAAAAATCAATATCCTTTTGAGCGCTTGTATCGATAGTGAGTCTATCTACACCTGTGCCAACTATTCGTATTTTGCTAGAGCTAAGAGGCGCACTATACCCTTCTTCTCCTTCTTCTTTCTTAATATCGTTACCGGTTATGCCATATAAGGAGCAGAGTTGTCTAGCCGACGTGCGGCTGACTGTTAATATCATATCCGAGTCTCTAATCATAATACTAGTTAATTTTTCTACAATTGAGTTATACCGCTTTGCAACTGCTCTACTAAAATGAGACTCTATCTCGGAAATTCGATCTGGCAGTATTCGGGGTTCATAATGGTGAAAGACTATTACTATCCTTGTATGTGGCTGGAAAACCCTAAGAAGGCCCCAAAGGATTATGCTTGCCTCGCCCCAGCTATCCAATAACGCTACTTGAGGCAGAGTCAAAAGGCCACGGGCGGCGTCATAAAAATCTCTTATCAAACAGGGTACAATGTTCCTTACTATTTGACGAGTGTTGAGTTTCGCATCAATAGATCGTTCGCTGCTTACATTGCTGATGTAGACCACCCCTAACTTACTGATTGAGTCTGAAACTCGTTTTGACCAGAGCAAGCCCCCCACTTGAGGGGCTTTGGAAGGATAGCCAAAGACAAGGAGCCTGGGAGTCTCGTTTCTTCCATAATAATAAATTCTATCTTTCTTCGCTGCCAATTATTGAAATCACGTAATTTTAAGTGCAATATCTTATATCGCATCCAAGCTATTTCAAGACATCTGCATCCTTACTAAGTAGATTCTATAATGCTATTATTTGAGCACTTTGCAATAGCCGATCTTCTATAACTTTGGCTAGACTGTATTTGCAGCAAAAACGTAGAAGCAATATCAATATGGAGGGAGGATAGTTGCTAGAGTCTGCCTCACGAGAGTCTCGCTTGCTATCAATTCGCGGTAGAGACCAAAATGAGCTTCTAGGTGTATTATTTCCACCAGTTAAGTAATTTGTCGGTCAGAGCAATATATTGTTCTGTAATGCCAGAAGATAAATTTGAGTAACTTCGCGAGCATCAAATTCTAAAGGATGGCTAGCAGCTTGTAATGTAGATCTGCGCTAACAAACTCGCTTGGCGTGCTTGGAGGATAATACAAACTACAAAATATATATAAAACATAACGACGTTATATTGTGTATGAGTACAAAAGAAGACCTTAACATGGATTATAGCAAATATGACTTTAAAGATTCAACAGAGCTTTACGTTTACCTCAGCAAGAAGGGCCTTTCAAGGGGCACAGTCGAGGAAATTAGCAGGATGAAAGGCGAGCCAGACTGGATGAGGGAGTTCAGGTTAAGATCATACGAGGTCTTCCTCAGCAAGCCTATGCCAAATTGGGGAGGAGATCTGTCCAAAATCGACTTCCAGAATATATACTATTACGCCAAAGCATCAGAGAAGAGCAGCAAGAGCTGGGAGGACGTTCCAGATTCAGTAAGGAATACCTTTGAAAAGCTTGGCATCCCAGAGGCTGAGCGTAAATTCCTTGCAGGAGTCGGTGCACAGTATGAATCTGAAACTGTTTATCACAATTTAAGGGAGGACCTGCAAAAGCAGGGCGTAATTTTCGCCGATACTGACACGGCGCTAAAGCAATACCCTGACATTGTCAAGAAGCACTTTGGCAAGGTAATCCCGCCAGAGGACAACAAGTTTGCCGCCCTTAATAGCGCGGTATGGTCTGGCGGCTCATTCATCTATGTTCCACGAAATGTCAAGGTTGAGCTTCCGCTACAAGCATATTTCAGGATTAATGCGGAGAACATTGGCCAGTTTGAGAGAACGCTTATAATCGCAGACGAGGGCGCCGAAGTGCACTATATCGAAGGATGCACAGCACCTGTCTACACCACGGAGTCGCTCCACTCTGCCGTTGTGGAGTTAATCGCCAAGAAGGGCGCCAAGATACGCTATACTACAATTCAGAACTGGAGCAAGGATGTCTACAACCTTGTGACAAAGAGGGCCTATGCTTATGAAGGCGCGAAGGTCGAATGGATCGACGGTAATCTCGGCAGTAAGCTAACGATGAAGTATCCTGGTGTCTACATGCTTGGCAAGAACGCACA
>DASUUV010000072.1:0-22017 GCA_036373895.1 Nitrososphaera sp.
GTCAACTGGTATCCTGCTTTTTGCCATGACACTCATGACCTTCCTAGCATCGTATAAGCTAAGGCGTCAATAGACATTCATCGTATAACGATAGATCGTCTGCTTTAAGAAGGCTCATAAAAAGAGAGGAGAGTTAAATCAAGCATATTCTTTTACAGATCAAGAGTCAAGAACCCATTATCGCGCTTTGACGGCCTATGTTAGGACATAGAGCTTTTTCAATAACTCTGCACTGGGTCTTCTAAAGCACTTGAATTTGCGAGTCAGAAGAATATGAGTAGTCATAACTACTTTTGTGATCCGCAGCATAACAGAGAGATCTAAATTGTACCGAGAAACTTGATCCTATTACGGCCAAGTCCGATTTCATATTCTCTGCGTTATCAAGTCCCTAGTATTCACGGGATCATTCGAAATGTGTGACCTGATGAAAAAGGAGCCACTGTATACAAACGAGCCCTCATCAAGGTCCGATCAGCAATCACGAATAGTCATTAAATATGCTATTTATATGCGACAAGAGGTCGTTGCGCAGCTGAATCACTTTAGCACGCTTGTCGCCATCCAGATCAGTCGTAAGCAAAGCTTCAAGCCCTTCTACCAAATACTTAATGTTTGGCAGCGTCAGCAGGACTTTTCCTTCGTCTTGATTCTTGCTTGCCATTACTCCTCTTGTATATATTACTGGGGGTGGTCATTATTATTCTCGCTGGAAGCTTTGGTGCAAATACAAATAATAGTATATATCTAATGTTCATGACCAAAGCTCATCGTATATGGCTGAGAGCCAACATCAGACTATAATTAACTTGTACAATTCCGGCATATCACCAGAGATAATTGCATTCCAGCTAGACATCAGCCCTGAAGATGTCGACAAGGTAATCCAAAGCATAAATGAGACGGATAGGCCCACCAAGCAGGCACCTGAAGCTGGGCTCTTGGCATCTTTCTACCTCGATGCCGTAGTCGACCTTGACAAGGCGATCGCGATGGCCCAGCAGAGAGTATGGAAGGCGCTCAAGGTCGAATCCAAGTTCGATATCTCTACTGAAGAAACGTATGAAATTCTTGCCAGATACTCCAAGTCAAAGGTTATGCTCGTAATCCTCCACATAGACCTTGTCGGCTCCACTAGACTGTCATCTGATCTGCCGACTGATAGGCTCGCCGCCATAATCCAAGCGTTCACACAGGAAATGTCGATCACAATATCGGCGTATGGCGGCTATGTGTTGAAATATGTGGGAGATGCCATCATGGCGTTTTTCCTTGCAACCGGTGACAAGTATCTACCATGCATCAATGCAGTCAACTGTGCCCACTCTATGATCAAGATAATCCGGGAAGGTATAAACCCGATCTTGAATCAGTACGACTATGCTGAAATGAATGTCCGAGTTGGCATAGACCTAGGTGAAAATGTCGTGGTACAATATGGATGGGATGTCTTCAACTTAGACGGCAAAAAGTTCAAGAGACCCCACCATGACATCTTGGGCCATACCATCAATATAGCAACGAAAATGACGTCGCTTGGTAAGCCGGATCAGATAGTGATAGGTCAGATGGTCTATGATGTCCTGGACGATCGACAAAAATCAGCATTTCACCGGCTTCAGGTAAGCGCTGATGTATGGGGCTATATGAGTGACTACTCCGGTGGCATTTATACCCTTTACGGTACAAGTGGGGCTTATATGCATTAAGTATATATCAGAAAAAACACACACTATTACCATCATCAGATGCACTCCATAGAATATGAGGACTCTTTTGTCAAAATTGCTGGTTTGATCGGAGGCGAGGAGTACCTCAAGGTTGCCCGCGCCCTCTTGAACACCAAGGACGTGACAGACGAGGAGATTGCGAGCGCAACAGGGCTAAAGATAAACATCGTACGCAAGGTTCTCTATGACATGTTTGGTAAGGCACTGATAACTGGCATCCGCGTCAAAGACGAAAAGAAGGGCTGGTTCGTCTACCGCTGGCGCGCCAAGCAGGATCAGGTCGACAATTTCATTGACAATCAGAAGAAAAAGATCCTTGACCGGCTCCACAATCGCCTTGAATATGAAGAATCAACAGAGTTTTACCACTGCGGTAACCGTGACTGTCCGCGGGTGAAATTTGACGTAGCAGTTGAATTGTTTTTCAAGTGCCCTAACTGCAAAGGCTCACTCAACATGATAGACAATAACAAGATCAAGGAAGCGCTGCATCACAAGATAGGCCAGGTAACTACTGATATCAATTCAAACAAAAAGTAGATTTTGTGCTATATGTGTCATAACTGCATTCTATACAAATCTCCAACGACACAATAATCTGTATACTCTGTCTTCTAACTTTTTGCAGAAGCAATGGCCTCTTTTGACTTAGCACTCCCACAGTGGATAGTAATCTATACTTATTAGTTTTGGCTTCAAACCAAATGAATGGTTATATTGTTGTCCTCTATCCATAAGAACCTAAAATAGATCTTGCCTTTTTGAAAATATCGAACCACATCTGCCATGTCAGCTTGCCAGTGTTAGTATTCTGCCTGCTTGGATGATATGATGCAAGCAGCACCTTACCGTTTATGCCATAGCTCGCCCCATGGCTAAACCTGAGCCTTCTCAGTCCTGCTGCTCGACAGTAAGCATCAAATCCAATCTTGCCTAGCATGACAATGACTTTAATATTATCCAAAATCTGCAGCTCTGTAACAAGATATTGAGAGCAGTTCGCTAGCTCGGTTGGCAGTGGCTTGTTATCTGGTGGTGCACATCTAATTGCCGCAGTAATGTAGGCATCCTTGAGTACAAGCCCGTCATCCTTTGACCTGCTGGTCGGCATGTTTGCAAATCCTGATTCATACATAGCCCTTGCAAGCCAGTCCCCTGAACCATCACCTGTAAACATCCTTCCTGTCCTGTTGCCGCCATGTGCTGCTGGTGCAAGCCCAACTATCAGGAGCCGCGCATTTGGATCGCCCCAGCTTGGCAGAGGCCGCGCCCAGTACTCTTCGCACGCAAACCTCTTGACTTTTTCTTGGCCAATATGCTTGATATACTGTGATAATCTTGGACAGTGGGTGCACCCAATCACCTTGTAGTTTAGCCAATGCAGTTTGTCGCAGCTCATGGACAACATTAGCAAACAAGCACATGTTATTAGAAAATCTTTTTATCACCCGTCAGGTGTTTGTTTAACGTTTGTCCACGAACATTAGTGCTAGCGACAACTTGACATGGATCGCCGGATCTGTGGTATTGAGCGACAACCCTCCCCAACAGCTTAAATATTGTAGGAAAAAGTTTGGGATCAAGCAGGCAGACCTTGCCAGGCATATGAGCCTCACACCATCCGTCCTAAGTGACTATGAGAAGGGCCGCAGGCCGTCGCCAGGAGTCAAGTTCATCAAGCGCTACCTGCTTGCGCTCTACGAGTTGGCTAAGTCAAATGGAAAGTCCACCGAACAAGTGGTGCCAACACCAGTTGCCAGTGTACATATAAACCCACCATAGCAAGACTCTTACATATGCCTCTCATTATAGTGTCAATGTATCCGGGTAGAACCCCTGAGCAGAAGGACGAGTTTGCCAAAGCCATCACCAATGCAGCGGTTCAGATATTGAACACTAAGTCAGAGCACGTGATCGTAGTCTTTGATGAGAAACCCAAGGAGAATTGGTTCCAGTCCGGCAGGCCTCTCTAGTGTAGCAAACTATTTTTATTTTTATCATCTTCTTTGCAGTGATTGAAGAAAATAGCAGTAGTACAAATGCGCTCATCTGAAGACAAGCAGGAAAACCTGAAAAAATCTATTGATTTTATAGATAAAGCGGCTGGCAAGAATGCACACCTTGTCTGTTTTCCAGAATTCCAGATGGCTTTTTCACCCCGTAGCCAATCTGCAAACCATCTTGCTAGAATTGCCGAAACCGTCAAGGGCAACTTTGTTTTGACACTTGCAGCGGCTGCAAAGAAAAACAGAATCGGAGTTGTCGTCACTATTTATGAGAAAAGCAGCAAGCCACAGCATGTTTATGATACTGCTCTAATCATAAGCGGGAAGGGTGCAATAACATCGGTCTACCGCAAGCTGCACCTTTACGATGCCCTTGGGTTCAAAGAATCTACAAAGCTTATGCCCGGTAAATCAATCGTCAAGCCTGACAAGACACCTGCTGGCATTGCAGGACTTTTGATCTGCTATGATTTGCGCTTTCCCGAGCTGTCAAGGATATTGACAATTAAAGGTGCAGATGTGCTCATCGCACCATCTGCCTGGGTTGCAGGGGAGATGAAAGAGGAGCACTGGCAGACTATGATCAAGGCAAGGGCTATTGAAAACGGCTCCTACATAGTTGCCCCTAACCAAGTAGGCAATATTTACTGCGGCAAGAGCATGGTAGTGGATCCATTTGGCATAGTGCTTCTGGATATGGGTAAGCGGGAATGTATGGAAATAGTTGATATCGATAAGACGCGTATACGCCAAGTCCGCAGCTCATTGCCGCTGTTAAAGAACCGTAGGACAGATATTTACACTCTGTCTCCTAAATAAAAAAGAGGCAAGAGATTTCTATCAAATAGAAATAGCAGTATGTGGATGTTCCTCTCATATATAAGTAAATGAAGAGGCTATAGAACCATATTTTATTTAGTGCCTCGCTTTTTTTGAAAGACAATGAATGTTTATGCAAATTCTCCACTGCTTTGTGCCTCGAGCAAAAACAACTCCTATCAACGGCCAGCTGCACTCTAGACATGCTTTGCCCGTAATTCTAATTGAGCCCTTTTGTGGCAGCGGTGCAGTTGCCTTGCAGCCGCTGGCATAATTCGAACATCCCGCAAAGCGCTTTTGTGTAGTGCGCGACCGGACTATGCAAAGCTGCCCCTTCTTACACAGTGGGCACTGGCCAAGCACTGCAGCCTGTGCAATGTCCGCTGATACAGCACCATTTATCTGAGCCCCGATATCAGCTTCTTTTTCTATGAATGATGCCAGCGACTCTAACAGTCTATCTACTGCATGCTCAATTACCGACATGCTGTCCGCTGATCCTTGCTCCACGTTTGAAAGCTGCTCTTCCATCAACCTTGTCATGTTTGTAGAAACTATACTTGGCGCAAACTCTCTCATAGAATCAATGACTGCAAAACCTAGGTCCGTTACCTCTAGCCCGCCCTTACATGCTGCCAAGTAATTCCGCTTGAATAGGGTTGATATTATGTCAGCTCTTGTCGCCTTGGTTCCTATTTTTTCCTGCTCCATCTTGGCAAGCATGCTTGCCTGATTATAGCGGTAAGGCGGCTGAGTGAATTTCTCTTCCATTTCTATGCCCCGATTTCTCAGCAGGTCGCCCTTGTGGAGTTTTGGAAGCTTGCGCTGATTAAACCTGACATAAGGCTTGTAGAGCACCATCCAGCCTTCGTAGGTTAGCGTCATGCCTCCTGCCTTGAAGATGTATCCGCTTACGTCGATTATGACGTTTATGTGTCTGCTGATTGCTGGATCGCCAAATGCCGCAAGGAATCTCCTCACTATAAGATCGTACACCCTGAATTCAAGGCCGCTCAGTTTCTGCCGTGGCGCAACGCCGGTTGGGTAGATAGCAGGGTGCGCTGGATCTGTCATTCGACCTTCATTTGGCACAAGTTTCTCCTTTGAGAGAAGCATCGATACCAATTGACTATATTTGCCGATCTTTGAAAGGCTAGAAATTATTTTATCATATCCTATGGAAAATGGAAGCTTTTGGCTTGAGGTGCGCGGGTATGAGATCAATGCCTGCAAATACAATTTTTCCGCTATTGCAAGTGTATAGCCTGGGCTAAGCTTGAACAAGCTGTATGCTTCTCGCTGGAGGTCGCCGATGTTGAATGGCACTGGCGGGGGCAGCATCGACTCGTTGTCGCTAATGTTGTTTACAGTTCCGTTTCTGCCTACGCAGGCATCTATGATTGCCTTAGCTTCCGCAGGCTTCTCCACTTTTGGCTTTTCATACTGCGCAGAAAATATCTGTTCGTCTTTGTCAAACTGTGCAGTTATTATCCAATAGGGATCTGGTATGTGCAACCTGATCTCGATCTCTCTGTTGACTGCAAAGGCAAGCGTCGGTCCCTGTACTCTCCCAATTGAGAGATTGCGATATCTGCCGATGCTCTTAAACGACCTAATAAGTGCTCTTGACAGGTTCACTCCGTAAATGAAATCGAGCATGTGACGCGACCTGCCTGCCTCTGCGAGCCCGCAGTTTGGCTTGGCCAGATTGGCAAACGAATCTCTTATCTCTTCGTCAGTTAGTGTCGAAAATTTAGCTCTTAATGCTTCTGCATATTTATCACCACATGCATACTGTAAGATACTGTGGCCTATCACTTCTCCTTCTTGGTCATAGTCACACGCGTGTACGAATGATGAAGCATCTTTAGCTAGCTCGGAAATGGCATTGATGGCTCTGATCACTTGCGGGTTCTTGGCAACAGGCGCCCACTCCAAGTCAAGCACAGGGTATACGCTTCTGTTCTTGGTGACATCGATCAGGCCATACAGGTGTCCAAGCGCTGTGCATATTTTATAGTCGCGCCCACTATTTTTTACCTCAAAGATAGGAATGCCACCGGGCCTCGACTCCGTCGGCTCGCCAAGCGCCTGAGCTATTCTCCTTGCAGCAGCAGGCTTTTCACAGACGACAAGGGTGTACAAGAACTAGGTGAGATCTTGGCAGACCTGCGCATATTAATCCGATCCTTCTTCTTACATTTCAATAGTACTTGCTTATTCCAATCTGTTATAGACTTCTACGTTTTATCTTTCTTGAAAAGATATGGCTATGATTCCATAACCCAAAGGAAAAAGGCGTGATGGTGATAGGTGAAATACATTGACCCCTTGCTGGCGGCATTGTGATTGCAGAACATGAGATTGTGTTGAGATGAGGTACACACTGACAATACTGCATGTCCTTAGGCTGTGCAACCCTCAACTTGCAGATTGTACAAGTTTGGTTGTAACTACAAGTTCGTCATAAAAAAAGGAAAAAAATACAATAATGCCTGAACGTGCGTATGTGTGACTCAGCATTGCAAGCCCACCAGTTTAGGTTGATATCTGCCTGACTTGCTACAGAGATCGAGTATTCCCTACTAAACATCTACTATGATTCTTATATATCAAGGGTGTTTAAGCTATTTATATAGAAAAAAGCAATTTTTATGAGATGACACCCAACAAAGTTTGCCTTCTCGGTGCGGGCAGCACGAAATATGGAAAATTAAACGAAAGCATTATAGAGATTGCGCTAAATGCGGCCAAAGATGCCGTTGAGTCTGCTGGGATTACTCCAAAAGAGATCCAGGCTGGATACATTTCAAACGTTTTCGGAGTTGCAGACAAACAGGTCCACATGGCACCTGTCATCATGAGTAACCTTGGAATTCCTTATGTTCCTGGCCTTACAATTGAATCGGCATGTGGCTCGGGCTCCGTGATGTTTAGGGAAGCATATGCTAATGTAGCAGCCGGATTCTATGACTGCGTCCTTGCACTTGGTGTTGAAAAGGTGACGCATACTGGCACGGCGCGTAGTACGACCTTATTCTCTTACTGCTCTGACTTTTTCTATGAAGGTGGTAACGGCGCGTCATTCCCTGGGCTCTTTGCATCAATGGCCCGCGCTTACATGACTACTCACAAGGCAACTGAAGAAGACCTCGCTCACGTTGCAGTCAAGAACCATGAAAACGGGTTGATGAACCCAAAGGCGCATGTCCACAAGAAAATAACCGTTGACGATGTGCTAAAGTCACCGGTAGTGGCTTCACCGCTTAAGCTGCTTGACTGCTGCCCGTTCTCTGATGGTGCGTCTGGAGTTATTCTATGTAGCGAAGAGTTTGCGAAAAAGAGCGGCAGGCCATACATCGAAATAATTGGATCTGGCAGGGGCGCTTCGCCCGCAGCTGTTCAAGGGCGCGAAGATATTACGACCATTCCAAGTACAGTGGCTGCCTCAAGGCAGGCCTACAAGATGGCCGGAGTGAGTCCAAAGGATATTGACTTTGCCGAAGTGCATGATTGCTTTACCATAGCAGAGATAATCGACATTGAAGATCTTGGGTTCTTCCCAAAGGGCAAGGCTGTCCATGCAGTAAGGGATGGAGCAACACGCCTTAACGGCGAGATCCCGATAAATCCGTCAGGTGGCTTGAAATCAAAAGGGCACCCGATCGGCGCAACAGGTATCGGGCAAGTAGTCGAAGTATTTGAGCAGTTCACTGGCAAAGCCGGCGAGCGTATAGTTCCAAATGCCGAGGTCGCACTCACTCACAACTTTGGGGCTACTGGTGCTAGCGCCGCAGTTCATATATTCAAGAAAGTGGATAGGAAATGATAGAGGAGAAATTATCGACTCATAAAAGCACCTTGGAAAAGTTCATCGAGGCTGCAAACAGGAAAAAGATCTTAGCCCAAAAATGCGTAAAGTGCGGCCACCTGATGCTGGAGACCATATTCTTTTGTGAAAAATGTGGCGGGAACAAATTTGAGCAAGTTGACCTTGAAGGCAGTGGCATTGTTGTGACATACACCATCCAAGCAGTTGTGCCGGAAGGTTTTGAGGATGTCGGTTCGTACGCATGGGTGGTGTTCAAGTTAGACAATGCGTCCCTGAGAGCGTCAGGATTTCTCCCTGGCATCAAGACGCCTGCCGACCTACCGATAGGCACCAAGGTGAGGGTTGCAGGTTATGACCCCCAACATGGTCTTATGCTCCAGAAATAGTTGCTTCTGTTGCCTAGAACAGGTATATCTTTCTCTTGTAATTCCAACTGCATATCTTATATCATTCTATACACCTACTTGAATGAATCTAGCATACACAAGTGTCAGTCGCGCAAGAAATTATTGTTCTTCTTCTTCTAGATGTAGGCGCTGACGAGCACATATCGTACAAACCATTTCAACTCTAAGCTTACAGCACTCCATAGCTGAAAGCTGGTCGCAGATACGAATGCAAGTACCGTAGGGCTTAATTCGAGCTCGCTTGCGTGCTCCAAGATCTCGACCGTTTTACCTTTAAGAGGCGACTATGATCATCATCGCCGCTGGCGAGCATCTTGACTCTTGTATGTCCCTCGAATTGTTACTGTAAGATACAACTTTTTTTGTAGCTTAGCTTTATGATAGTTTTTGGTATACTGTCTTCGACACCTAGAGTTTTTTCCGTTTAATCGAGCGTAGTAACAGTAAGATGACGGGAGGAGAGAAGCGTCAGCAGTTTATGAGCCAGATCACCCACGCGACAGGTGTCGTGTACAACCAGCTTGGGCGTCTCAAGCTGCTCGACAGAAAGTTCGCCTCAATGGAGACATCTTTTCTAGAGCAGATAGCTGCCAACATTAAGGCAGGCAATAATGCCCGAGCAAAGATCCTTGCGACCGAACTGATCAATGTGCGACGCCTACGCAGAAACACACAACACACCGGCCTTGCACTTGAGGCAGTAGTGATACGCTTCAGTACGATCAACGAATTTGCTGCAATCCTTGACACAATAGAGCCGACAATTGAGATGATAAAAGGTATCCAGACGGATCTGACTAGGGCCATTCCAGCCGCTAATGAAGTACTCTCCGAAGTCTCGACAGTCACCGCAGACGTGCTCCTCAACGCAAATATCAAGGCAGACGCCAGAATCTCGACTCCGATGGACACAGAGGCCCTTTCAATCCTTAACCAGATTGAAGGAGCACTTGAGGGCGAGGCAAAAGCGAGGCTCCCAGAGGTCCCAACTAGCATTCCCTCCCAAAAACGAGAGGATGCACCAACTGAAAAGACCCAGGTACTGGTTGAAAGCTAGAGTGTCGACCAAAAAGTCGATTGAGCAATATAGATTGGATCGTGCAATTAGTTAAAAACATTTTACAAAGTAGTTTTAATCATTTATCTAGATATGAGGCGTAATGGAACAACCGAGTTTTGATTATCAAAAAGATTCTAAGAAAGGTGGACTTTTAGAATCCGCGTCAAAGCGCGTAAGGATGATTTTCTCTGTTATGGCTAGTCCTAACAGAATCGACATTCTGCGAATTTTGAATGCAAAGGGTCCCCTGACATACTCGGAACTAAAGGCTCTTGCGGGCTTTAAATCAAAGAAAGAGTCTGGCAAGTTTGCCTATCACCTGAGGAAGCTGCTTCGCCAGCTGCTGGTTGCCCTCAACAAGACGGAGCGTCGGTACACCATCACCAACCTTGGTAAACTGGTGCTGAGCCTTGCCCGCCAGATTGAGGAGCGTTCAATCATAGAGAGCGGCAAGATGTATGTGAGGACAAACAAGCATACCATTGAGGAGTTCAATTCCCACAAGATAATCCAATCCCTTGTAAGGGAAGCCAATCTGCCGCTTGAGCAGGCCCACAAGATCACTGAAGAAGTAGAGAACAAGATCTACAGGTTCCAGACAACCTATCTCACATCATCGCTCATACGTGAGACCGTCAACTCTATTCTCATAGAGCACGGCCACGAGGAATATAGAAACAAGCTAGCGCGGCTGGGTCTCCCACCCTCAGACATTGTTCAGCTGCTCTCCCAAGACGAGCCAGCCCGAAATGGAATAGAGCGTGTCATGACAAGGACTGCTGGCGCGGTCTTTTCTGAATACTTACTGTTCAACATGCTGCCAAAGGACATTGCAGATATGCATCTGGCAGGCGAGATCAACATTTCTAATACTCCTGTCTGGGGTTTATTGCCTGATACTGTATTCATTGACCTGTCAGAGCTGGAAGACGGCTTGGATCTAAAAGGGAAATTCTTGAATATGGCTAGGATCCCCTCAATTAAAAGCTCTGACGATGCTGTCACAACCCTGCCAGCATTGGTCTCGCTCCTTTCAAGAGAAGCGTCAACAGAAGTTGTGCTCGAAGGCTACGTGTCGGCGCTGCTTAACAACGTCAATGATCCAGAGGACATTGTCTCTCGGTTTGCAAGGGCGCTTCTGGCCTCGTCAGGTGCACCATCGTATTCTGCCGGTATACCTGTAACCACTATTGCAGTGCAAACTGACAGCTTAGATGCCCAGCAGCTCAATGCACTCTTGGATGGCTACAGGAGGTATGTCAATAATACGCCCATGCCCCGGCTTGGCCTTTCGCTGTCAGGCAGGATGACGGACAGCCTTGACCACATCATAGCAGCAGTACGAAGCGGAGGCATAATTTCGATTGGCAACAACAAGGTGCGGGCAAGCAATGGCATCAAAAAGGCAGACGTCAAAGCTACAGTTGCAATGTCGCTCCATATGCTTTCGATAAACTTGCCAAGGCTTGCATATGAATCGAATAAGGACGAAACTTACTTCCGCGCTAAGCTTGCGCTCATGATAAAACCATCGCTTGCCGCAATGTCGCTCCGAAAAAAAATAATCGTCGACTATATCAAAAAGGGGATGATGCCTGCACTTGCAAGTGCGAGTCAGTTGATGCAGATGAGCACAGCTAGCATAGCAGTCAACCTTACTGGCACTAGGGAGTCAGTCTATAACATACTAGGAGAGTCTTCTAGCGAAGTGCTTCAGAAAGTGCTAAAGACTGCTGCCGAAGTGACCAACGGGCAGGGCAAGATGCTTGGAGAGGAAGGAGCTGGCATTGCAATGGTTTCAGACGACAGCGGGTCAAGGTTTGCTACGCTAGATTCTGAGAAGTATGGCAAGGTCTCTCTTCTGCAATCGCAGAACACAACCAGCTATTCCCAAGGCATGACACTCAATGGCAGGGATATCCTTAATGACGACAAAGCTTCAATTCAAGAATGTCTGGCAATTGACAAGCTGCTGAATGGAGGCTTTACAGCATCGCTTGACCTGACAAACCTTTCACCGGCAGAAATGAAAAGTGCAATAGAACCTGCTGTACAAGAGCTTCCGTTCCTGCGCCTCAGTATTGGGCTTGCAGTCTGCACAACGTGTGGTCAGCGCTCAAAAGAAGGTGTAGACATATGCGAGTTCTGCAAGTCGCCTCACAAGGTACCTCTCTATTTGTAACTGCAATTGCTCAAGCATCTCTTGCCGCTGCGCGACTTTTTGCTATTATGCTCGAAGCAATCAACTTATGCCAACATTTGAAGGCTCCATCACAAGAGCTTATATGCAAAATATTTACTCAATATAGTATACTTATATATTCAGATTTTAGATTAGTTTACATTAAAAATCTAATATATTTTTTCAGTAGTAATTTGCATTCATTTTTTAGTGCCAAAAAAAGTTATATGACGTGGGCTCCCAATCTTTAAGAACCTGTAATCTTCTGTACAATCTGGGATGGCGGGAGTTACTGAATTTAATAATAAGGAAACGCTGATTGCAAAGATACGGAAACGTGACGGACGCATAGTCCATTTCGAGCAGTCCAAAATTTCTAACGCAATATACAAGGCACTCGTCGCAACGGGCAAGCCTGACTACCCTCTGGCTGAGCGGCTAGGTGCAAAGGTAGTACAAAAGATGGTTCAGCAGAGCGAAAAGACTATTCCAAGCGTAGAAGACGCACAGGACATGGTGGAGTCCATACTTATTGAAGAGGGGCTATCCGAGACAGCCAAGGCCTACATACTCTACAGACATGAAAGGCGTAAAGTGCGCGATGAGAAGATGAAGATCCTCAACAAGAAGGATCTCGATGAAGTTGATAAGGCTTTTGACATTAATTCCCTAAGAGTGCTTGCTGCGCGGTATTTGCTGCGCGACAGCAACAATGAGATCATTGAAGGTCCCAAGCAGATGTTTGAAAGGGTTGCAACCCTAGTCGCGATTGCTGACGTAATGCACGACTCTTCTATATTTACCCATGCAGGGGACTATACACAGAACATTGAAGAAGCGGATCTCTACTACGGCAAGCTAGAGGACTTTGACAACAAGCTGCACATTGGCAGCTGCTATCTGAACAGGTACCATTTTGAAGCAATGATCCGTCACTACATCTACTGCGCACAGCAGGGACAAATGAAGATCAGCTTCAAGGATCTACTTAGGATGATAGTGGAGGGCAAGATGGCACAATATGAAGAGCGGGTTAGGGAATACTACAACCTGATGGTTTCACGGGACTATCTGCCAAACACGCCTACTCTGATGAACTCCGGCGCAAAGCTTGGACAACTGTCAGCATGCTTTGTGCTTGACATGCCCGATGACATGGTAGGCATCATGAAAGCATCTACTGACGCAGCCATGATCTTCAAGTCGGGCGGCGGAGTGGGCATAAACTACTCCGACCTGAGGCCGGAGGGCGACATTGTAGCATCGACGTCCGGCGTTGCGTCAGGGCCAACATCGTTTATGCGCATAATTGACACCATCACCGATGTCGTCAAGCAGGGAGGCAAGCGCCGTGGAGCCAACATGGGTATCCTTGAGGCATGGCATCCAGACATTGAAAAGTTTGTGACTGCTAAGACAAAGCCTGGAGTATTTGAGAACTTTAATGTAAGCGTCGGCATCTGGGATGACTTTTGGAAGGCACTTGTCCACAAGGATGGCAATCACAAGTATCCTCTACGCAGTCCAAGGATGAAGGAGCCAATGAGGCACATTGACGCGCAGCAGCTTGTAGACCTGATCGCATTGAGTGCGTGGAAGAGCGCTGAACCAGGAGTAATATTCTTTGATAATATTAACAAGTACAATCCACTCATTGGAGCAAGAGGCGGGCCACTGCGTGCCACAAATCCATGTGGCGAGCAATCGCTCTACCCGTATGAATCATGCAATCTCGGCTCGATCAACTTGGCAAACTTTGTCAAACGCAAAGCTGATGGCGCATACGAGTTTGACTGGCAGCGCTACGAGCAGGCGATCAGACTTGCGACAAGGTTCTTAGATAACATCATTGACATGAACAAATATCCTGTAGAAGAAGTCAAGGTTGCGACAAAGGAGACAAGGAGAATAGGCCTTGGCATCATGGGCATCGCTGATCTGTTGTTTCTGCTCAAGACCCCATATGATTCCAAGGATGGCTATGAATTCATGAATAAGCTTGCAGAAGCCGTGTCATATTTGAGCATGGATGAAAGTGTCACCATTGCAAAGTCTCGTGGATCATTCCCACTATTTGAGAACAGTGATTATGTCAAGGGCCGAATACCTGTGGCAGGATACTACGAGCTGCCAAAAGAGACGCATACATACGACTGGGACACACTTATTGAAAAGATCAAGAAGCATGGAATACGTAACTCGTGGACCTCGACCATTGCCCCAACCGGCACGCTCTCGATGATCGCAGATACTGCAAATGGTGTGGAACCAGTGTTTGCACTTGTGTATGAAAAGCGCGTGACTGTGGGTCGCTTCTTCTACGCTGATAAGGTGTTTGAAAGCATGCTGAAAGAAAACGGCCTATACTCTGATGAAATACTGACCAAGATTGCAAACAACTATGGTTCTGTCCGCGGCTTATCCGAGATTCCTGAGTGGATGCAGCGGATATTTGTGACTGCAATTGACATCCACTGGACGGATCATGTGATGGCGCAGGCTGTATGGCAGAAATGGATCAGCAACGCCATTGCAAAAACTATCAATATGCCTGGCGACGTGACCGCAGAAGACGTCAAGTGCGCATATCTGCTATCTCATGAGCTTGGATTGAAAGGTGTTACAGTCTTTAGAGATGGTTCTCGCCACGAGCAGGTGCTTCACATCACTGGCCAAAACACCGGCGAAAGGACGTTTGCTGTTAAGCCCAGCAAGTATGTAGTCGATTATGTCCTCAGCAATACTAAAGAACCCTATGTTCTAGAGCAGATGCAAAAGATATTCAAAGAATCAAGCATAGAAGACGAAAAGCCTGCAGCGATGACGGCTCTTACACCTCAAGAAGTCCAGTCTGCAGCAAAGAAGTCTGCTTCAATATCTTCCATTATGCAGCATACTGACATACAAGAGGATCTGTGCCCAACGTGCAATGCCCGGCTGATAATCACCGAAGGATGTAATGTGTGCATCGAATGCGGCTTTAGTGGATGTGGATCCGGCTAGGCGCCTATCTGCTACTACCTTTTTACATATCTGATAGCTTACTGTTAGCACAAGTACATCCTCGTTCATACCTATTTTTATCATCATGGATATCTGCATTGACAGATGCTGCAAAATCCTCTATGACCTAGCTTGAAGGAACAGACGAGCACTCTAGCTGGAATGCCAACAACAAAAAGATTCCCAACGATATCTTATACAGGAAGGATTGCATTTGGAGGCTAGTAGAAAATCTTGCATTTTCACGCGTTTTGGATTTTTAGATTGTCATTGTCAGATGCCGATTATTTGACATTTATCTGCAACTTCTAAATCCTCGTCTATGAAATTGCCTGAGGGTACAGGATAATCAAAATCCTATTTCACAGACTGAAAAGTTGTATCTATTTTCTAGCAAATGAGAAAAAGACGGATGGAGATATAATATTAAGTCGTACTTTCTTCATCTAGCTAGCATTAGTTTATTGATACAAAAACTACCAAGCGTGTATCTACAAGCTGAAATCTAGTCCTTTTGCACTAAGGTATCGCAATAGGTTAGGTCTGAAGAATAAGTTCTCTAAGAATAGAGTTTAAATTCTGCTTTGTGCATATTACTACTGAAATGTCAAGCGTCAGAATCAATGAGAGTCCTAACCACTTTATAATGCTGGACGCCATTGGACGAGGAGTAAAGTCTTTTGGCAAAATTGCCAAGGTTACCCGGCTGGACAAGGCCCAAGTTGAGCTAATCATAAATGATCTGATTGAACAAAGGCTTGTTCTTCGCACTGAAAAGAAAGGTTTCCTTGGAAGAACTAAGGTAGAGCTGACCATCAGCCACACTGGGCTTCAACTGCTCAATTCCAAAAAGCAGGAATTAGAGAAGCAAATGCAGCAGATCCAACAATGGCAAAGCAATGGCCAGACGCAGCAGCTTCAAGGCTACATGGACAATAACCGTATGTGGATCCCGATGATGCTGTTCTCCGGTATCATGAACGCCATGTTCTTTATGTCCATGATGTCCATGCTGGGGATGGCAATGACTCCTGCCGAGAGTGGTCTTGCAGGCGGCGAAGGATCCGGAACAGCAGCAGATTCAGGTGAATCTGCAGGAGCCGAAGATGGCGGTGCCGGAGCAGACAGCGGTGGCGGCGCTGATTTCGGCGGCGACTTTGGCGGTGGAGATTTTAGCTTCTAGCCTCTTCCAATTTTTTGACTATTTGCTTCTTTTTTAAATAATACCTAGCTGCAAACACAGTCAGAAACGCTGCAGTTGAGACAAGCACTATTGTTCCTGCAGGCGCCAGATTTGCAGAATATGAAATTGCGATACCTGTCACTACTGAAAATATTGATATTGATATCGATATGAGGGCCGTTTTTCTAAATCCCTTGTTAAACAAGAGCGCAGTGACATTTGGGATCACCAAAAGTGATGAGACAAGTAGGATCCCAACAAGCCTCATCGAAACAATGACTGCCACACTTGCAAGAATTATGAAAAGATAGTTTAGCTTTGAAATTGGCAGGCCGCTAACCCGCGCCTGCTCTTCATCAAATGTGATGTACATCAGTTGTCGATAGAGGAGGATGATTATGGACAGAATTATGCCAGTCATTGCCAGTATCGCAAGGGTGTCCTCTATGCTGACAAGCATGATGCTTCCAAACAAAAAGCTGAAAAGATCAAGCGTGAACCCTCCTGATAGGCTTATAAGTAGTATGCCAAGCGCAAGGCCTGACGAAAGCAATATGGCGACAGTCGCATCCGCTGGTATCTTGGCAGACTGACGTAACTTTGTGATGCCCAACGCTCCTAGTATGGAAAATGTCAGACCAGTCCAAAGAGGGTAAATGTTAGTAGCAAGCCCTATTGCTATGCCTCCGAACGCAGCGTGAGATAGCGCATCTCCAAAGAGCGAGTTACGTCTTAGTACAAGAAACAACCCGATCACTGATGAGGTTATCGCCACTGAAACGCCAGCAATAAGAGCGCGCTGCATGAACCCAAATTCCAAAACTTCAAGAATCATTTATCTCTCATCCCCTGTGAGTGTGATTGTGTAAGTGCATGTGAGCCTGCATGCTCGATTCTGAATATGCCTTGAGGAGATCCGGATTTTCAAAGAATTCGTATGCCTTGCCGTGGAAGAACATTGAGCGGTTTATGCACGCCACGATGGTGGCAAACCTGTTTACTGCATCAAGATCGTGCGAAGCCCAGATTATAGTGATCTTGTTCTCCTGATTTATCTTTTTCAGAAGCGAATAAAACCTATTTTGCATTTCAAGATCGATGCCTGTCACTGGTTCGTCTAGTATCAGGAGCTTGGGGTTGTTCACCATCGCCTTTGCTATCAATACGCGCTGTTGCTGACCGCCAGATAGCTCGCCCACTCTACGATCTTTTTGTGCAAGCAGACCTACCGTTTCAAGTGCCAAAGCTATTTTCTCTTTGGATGTTTTACCAATAGTGGTGATTCCAAGTGACACAATTTCTTCAACTGTTGCAGGGAAGTTCTGCTCAATTGTTTTCTTTTGCGGTATGTATCCTATGCTTTTGAAGACTTTGCCGTTCTTCTTTTTGATATCATCTCCCAGAATTTTTATTGTGCCTGTATAGTCATCAAGCAGACCTAGCATACAACTGAAAAGCGTAGTCTTGCCCGCGCCATTTGGGCCTATTATTCCAAGTATGTCACCCTCATCAATTGTAAACGAGATGTTATCCAGAACCAAGTTACCAGAATATGCATATGAGAGCCTGTCGATCTCGGCTATCTGCATTCTAGACCCTCCTTCAGATTTGCAATATTCTGCTTCATCTTGTCAATATATCCAATGCCTGCTGCCTGTTCCTCATTGCCAATACCTTCAATTGGGCTCAGCACTAGCACCTTGCCGTCCGGGATCTCGTTGGCAATTGTATCTGCAAGCCGGCTGTCGATCAAATCTTCTGAATAAATTACATTAATGTCAAATTCGTTTGCAAGCTCAATTATCTGCTGTATTGTCTGCGGCAATATTTCCCCCTCCGGCGAAACCCCATGGATGCTGTGCTGCCTCAGGTCGTACCTTTCTGAAAAGTAGATAAATGCATCATGAAATGCTATAAAGTCTGATTTGTCACAGTCGGCAAGCTCTGACCTGATAAAGGCATCAAGCGAGTCAAGCTCTGCGGTAAACCTGTCAGCATTTTGATTGTAATAATCTGCATTGGCCGGGTCTGAGCTGACCATCACATCGCGAATTTTGTCTATCTGATGCTTTGCAAGAATTGGGTCTAGCCAGATGTGAGGATTAACTCCCCCACCAACAGTGGCTTCTAAGTGCCCGTGCTCATCATCTCCCACTTCCTTTCCTTCTTTATAATTAAATTCAATCCCTTCACTGGTGTTAGCAACAACTTTGGCTTCCATCTCGTCTACCCATCTTTCAAAACCTGCACCATTGATGACCATCACATCTGCCGCGCGTCCTCTTGAAACATCCTCTGCTGTGGGCTCCCAGTCGTGTGGCTCTACCCCAGCCGGGACAAGGCTTGACACTTCTGCCCTGTCGCCAACAACCCTGGAAGCAAATTCGTAAAGTGGGTAAAAGGATGCAACAACTGTGATCTTTTCCTGATCTTGTCTATCTTGCGGAGCTGGCCTGCCAGTGTATATAGTGGCAATCATTGCAAGTGGAATTAATGTGGCAATAGCTGCAAGAGCTGCTCTGCTCTGATTCATTCTCTACTATTTTCTCACTGTTATTAAAAATATATACCTTTGTTATTAAAAAATATGGAAGCCCTTATAAATAACTTAATAATAATAAATCCCATTGGCTATAGTTAGTATTTCACTTAATAACGATATCTTGACAGAAATAGACAAGTTGCAGAAAGCCCTTGGCTTTTCTGGCAGATCCGAGATTGTAAGAGCCAGTATCAGAAATCTTCTGGCAGATGAAAAGGACAGGCAGGAATTGTATGGAGAACTCTTTGCAGTCCTTTTGGCAATACACGATGAAAAATCAGACGATCAGGTGACAGAAATGCGGCACGATTATGATAAACTAATCACTACCCATATACACAACAAGATAGATCGAGACCGATGCCTTGAAATATTTTTGCTAAAAGGTGAAGGTGCAGAGATAAAGGATATGACTAAAAAATTCCAATCAAACAAAAAGATGGATCATGTAAAGCTGATAGCAATGTAATGTAGTAGCAGGATAATCCGGATAATCGCCATGATCACTTTTTTCACAAGCCCAATTGGGCTTGGTCACGCAACTCGCGACATTGCCATTGCAGAGGAACTGAAAACTGACATCCTGTTTGCAAGTGGTGAAGGCGCGTCAATCCTGATCGCAAGAAAAGGGTTCAATGCCCTCGACGTTTACAAGCCCGAGAAATTCGTTGTTGAATCTGGGCAGCTTCAGCATGTATTCAAGTGGCTCCTACGATACTGCCTGTATTACAAAAAGTGCAAGACAATTGCAAAAGAAATACTGGACAACCACAATGGATTGATAATAAGTGATGAGGACTTTGCCTCGATTGCAGTCGCCAAGAAAACGGGTCAAAGGCGCGTGCTGATAACCGATATTATCGAAAGTCATTTTACAACTGGCCTTGCGTCAGTAATAGAGAAAAAGATGAACAAGTCGATGCATAATATTATGCAGACATGCGACTGTGTCATCATTCCTGAAGTTGGAGACGACAGGGACAACATCCGCTATGTTGGCCCTATAGTGAGGCGGGCTAGCGCCGACCGCAACACGCTGCGCAAACAATTTTGTTTTGAGAAAAATACAATACTTGTTAGCAGCGGCGGAACCGATGCCGGCAAATACTTGGTTCAAAAGGTAATAGAGGTGCATCGCCAACTTCAAAGCAAGCTAGATTCTGAACTCATAATTGTGTCTGGTCCTTCGCTAAAACTGCCTGATTCACAGGAGTATCGTAACCTTGGCTTTATCAATAACATGCATGATCTAGTCTACGCTGCTGATCTCGTAATATCCCTTGCTGGCAGATCAACAATGGATGAGTCGATGGCATATGGAACGCCTGGAGTTTTTATACCAATAAAGAACCACTTTGAGCAGGAGCAGAATGCAGCACGCTTTGGCTTCAAGTATGAAGACATTTTTCGACTTGAGCACCTAATTAAAGAAAAGATCGGATGCAGAAGCAATGCAGTGGACATAAAGGGTGCCGCAAGAGCGGCCAAAATTATTTCTATGCTTGTGTGATTTATACAACTGGTAGATATAATTTTTGTATTAAGGAAAATTGATATAGTATTTCCATCGAAACTTGCAATCTGGTTGAATTATGAATTCAGTAAGCTGACCCATTGTTGCTATGTTTCTATCTTTGGTTTTATAGTCATTCGCTGGTTAAATCATATAACTCAAGGTAGATGTCTGTATTTAGTATTTCTTGTATCTATTCTATTGACCAAACCTGAGCATTGTTATAGATTATCTGGATGACAGCTAAAAATAAATCTCTGATAGAGGATATTATTAATACTTCTAAGCAGCTGATTCATAGCAGTGTGAAGACAAGCGCGCTTGAAGAACTACTTGGTCAAGATTACAAGAAGATATCAAAAAAAATAGAGAAGTTCATCTCTGCCTACATTTCGAAAAGCTCTGCAAAGGGGTTGGTAATAGGACTGAGCGGCGGTCTTGATTCGTCTGTCGTTCTCAAGTTAAGTGTAAATGCAATTGGGCGATCAAACGTGCTTGGCCTTGTTATGCCAAGCGACACTACTCCAAGAGAAGATACCTCCCATGCGATAGATCTGGCTAAGGAGCTTAGGATAAGATATCACATTATTGACATCTATCCACTAATCCAAAAATTTGAAGAGATTCTGCCAGAGGACAAGGAGGCAAGAGGAAACCTGATGGCAAGAATTCGTATGTGCCTTCTATATTACTATGCGGGGGTTAATGGTTATCTTGTGGCAGGCACCTCAGACAAGAGTGAAGTCCAAATTGGGTATTTTAGTAAGTTTGGAGATGGAGCCGCAGATATTATGCCTATTGCTGTCTTGTATAAGACACAGGTGAGGACTCTTGCACAATATTTGGATATCCCTGCAGCAATAGTTCAAAAGAAGAGCAGCCCTAGGCTCTGGGAAAGCCACCTTGCAGAAGAGGAGATAGGAATGGATTATGAAATGATAGACCATATATTGCATTTGCTAGTTGACAAAAGAATAAAGCTAAAAGATGCGACAAGAAAGCTGGGAGTGTCTGCAAAACACGTCAGTAAGGTCAATGACATGATAGAAAAAAGCTTGCACAAGCGCAGACCTGCTGCTATCGTCTCTCTATAATCTTTTGTTATTTGTTAGATGTGACTCTGATTCCATAGTTGAAAAGTCTCCTCAGTTGCTCTCTCCTTTGCTATTATACATAGATATTGAATTATCGTACCCTCATATGAGAATTCAAGCCAAACATGTTTGGATTGAATTGTAGAGCTCAAAAGATGCACCCTTTACAGCCATATCTTTTCTCTGCTGGAAGGTTCTATGTCTTTGCTACACAATCAAGTGGAGTGATACTGGCAAACACTTGAGCGGTGTACGCTGATACATTTGACTCACGTAGCAAAGGCTAGCAGGACCAAAGTGGGGTGTACTGTGTGACTTCCGAACCTGCGGCTATGAAATAAAGACATTTGCAATTAGCAGTTTGAAAACCATTTGTGAAGATCTTCGGTAAGAGTTGAGGTATAATAAGGAAAAATTAATCAGGCGCTATTTCGTTTTCAATATTGAAAATTCTCTTGATCTTGTTGCCAAATTTGCCTTGCTCTTATACTCATTAAATATGTTCTGACTCTCTCACAGTATTTGTTGATGGTAATTCGTATCTGATAATTCTAGTATGACCTGTCAGCATTTTGTGTGCTCTAATGTGTGAATCAAAGGCGAAAACTAACTGGCAATGTTTACATACCCACATAGATTCCCTATC
>DASUUV010000073.1:0-16260 GCA_036373895.1 Nitrososphaera sp.
GGCGTTCGTCTTTTATCCAGAAAGGTGCATTTCAGACGGCGCTTGTCTAGGTGTTTGCCCAACACATGCTATCTTCTGGATGAGGCCAATGGAGTACACCTCAGGACAACCAGTCCCTCTGCACAAGAATGGTGTGTTCGACAAGGGCTGGGAAGAAGGTTAAGTCGGAAACGACCAACAACATATATCCCCTTTTTACATTTTTATTTTCTAATCACATCAAGAACCTTAACTTGTTTTCTATGTCCCGCGTATTATAATCTCTCTTATAATATGAAATTATATGCATTATGAGCACAAGCAAGAGACAAGGTAAAAACGATTGATAGCGGCAGGACAGGAACCAAACATAGAGAGCTCAAGGATAACCTATATTATGATTGTCAAGGCCTAAT
Source organism: Nitrososphaera sp. (assembly GCA_036373895.1). Classification (GTDB taxonomy): domain Archaea; phylum Thermoproteota; class Nitrososphaeria; order Nitrososphaerales; family Nitrososphaeraceae; genus Nitrososphaera. Next base: position 396 of record DASUUV010000073.1, read on the forward strand.
CCAAAGCCCTTTTCTTCTTGTTCTTTCTTGAATTAATGTCTGCAAGTCTCAGTGGCTCAATACCAAGTTCCCTTACCAAGGCGATTGCAGTTTTCAAAGTTATCCTGTGGCCAACGCTGATATACAATTTTTTGCTGATAGCATAGCCTAGAATCTCGCCATCAAGCTCTACAAACCCGTCAGGTCGCACCGTTCCACACAGCCGGCTTTTTGCAACACCGATCGTGGGCTTGTCAAGGGTTACACCAATGTAGCACGCTAGCCCACATTTCCTTGGATGCAATAGTCCATGGCCGTCAATAAGCAATAGATCATAACTGTTCTTTAACAACTTGAGCGTGTAGAAAATGGGTTCAGCCTCTCTTAGCATCAAGAATCCTGGCACATAAGCATACTTCACAATGGTTTGCACATCGACAGATTCTACAAGCTGCTGCATGTTTCTGTCCATAATAACTGCAGAGCAGTAGGCAGCGTTACTGCCCCCACTGTAGGCAATGTCGACTCCACAAATACGGCTTATCTCGCCAAAGTCATCCTTGGCTGCTACTACCTTTTTTGCAATATTTTTTTGGAGCCTGATCGCATCGGCGTATGTCAAAGTGCAGAAATATCATCGACAAGACGGGCATTTATCCTTGCAGCTTTAGTAGCCTGTTTAATGAAATCGTCAGGAGCTATAACCACTATTTTCTCAAACTTGCCTGCAAATGACTTTAGCGATTCTATAAATGTTGGATAGTCTTCGAGTCTGTGGCCTGACCTTGTCGCAAGGTTATGCGATGCAGGAAAAACATCTGATATTTCTGCTGGAATAATGCCTAGGAAAGGACTGTAGCTGCAGACCTGTGCATCAGGGAATTTTTTTACAATATCTTTGTAACTTGTAGTGGAGTAGAATGGGTGGATTTCGTCTTCAGGACAGAGGATCAGTTTTTTCTTCTTCGACGATTGAAATGTTGCAACTGTCTTCCTGAACCTTTTTGCCTCAGGCCTATGTTGGTCTATTGGATCATAAAAAAAAATAGCCTTTTCTTTGAAGAGCGGAGTGCCTTCCTCCAGCATTTCGACATCCTTGAAGATCCGTGCTGCTTCCATTAGCTTTGGATGTGCTCGGGCTTTCTGCATAACATATTCCCAAAGCCGGCCATCCATTATCGCTTGCTTGACAGCTTCCACCTCCGCCTTAAGGATATGGAGATTGTGTTTTGCAATTTCAATGGTACGCTTATCCGTTTCCGTCTTGTGCAATTCCTGCACTGTGTGCGATGAGCAAACTGGGCATTGGCACGATAGGTAAGCTAATTCATCGAGCCTAACTGTTCCATTTGGGGTCATGTATCTATTGTCCTTGGCATACAGCATGTAGGATGCAGAATCAAATGTGTCGCAGCCAAGTGCAATTGCAAGCGGAATAGTGAGCGGATGACCGGCTCCAAAGAGGTGAATCGGTTTTGCAGGAATTACTCTTTTTGCAGATACTATCATGCGGGCAAGCATAGCAAACTCATATGCTTCCATCAGTTCAACAGGACTGCCAAGCGCCATCATTTCAAAACCCATTGTGTCAAGCTCCCTTGCAGAATATTCAACAAGATCAAAGTGTTCGGCTCCCTGCACAGGAGCAACCCATATTGCGCCTGTGTTGTTGCCTATTACGCGCAGGCTCTGTAGAGCATTCTTTAGTGTAATTGCAACATATTCTTTTGCCTTTTCATGTTCAAGGCCATAGCCTGTAGGCCTATCAAGAGGGATAGGTATATCGCTTTTGATGTCATTTTCAAACTGGGCCATCATTGCCGGCTCAAATTCGACAGAGCCATACTCAAGCACCTGGTAACCACCCGAGTCAGTCATAACGGCCCCATCATAACTAATGATGTCATGTATTCCTCTCCTTCGTGCCTCGTCACCATAATGACGGAGAGTGATGTAAGCATTTGTAATCACAAGATCAAAGCCCATCTTTTTCAAAAATTGTGTGCTGACCGTCTGCCTTACTGGGTGGACCACCGGCACAAAGGCTGGAGTTTCCACAACGCCATGTAGGGTCTGAAGTCTTCCTATGCGAGCTGCCAGATCTGAGTGCCAGACCTCAAACACAACTACTTCCTTGTCTCCCTCGTGAATTCGTCATAAATAGCCTTAACCCTATCAGCAGCAAGCCCGGAACCTTCCTCGATGCCAGCTTGAGTTACCTTGATCTTGTCCATGACGATTATTGCACCAACATCTTCTCGTATCTTGACAAGACCGGGGAAAACTCTTGAGAGTCTCTCTGCAAGCGCCTTAAAGTCAAATGGTTTTTCCATCAATCTTACTTCCTTGACAAATGAGCCATTGATAATCACTTTCAGGATCCCGTGTCCTTCAACGTTATCGAGCACAACATCAAGTCTTTCATCTATTCCCGCTAGCGTGCCACTGTAAATTTTTTGATCTGAAGTTTCCACGGAGACCTTTTTTCCAAGGAACTGGAGCGCCTCCTCCCCAAATTTGCGTGTTACAACTGCAGCCATGCTAATCGGTATCGTCGAGTATTATATATACGAATTTTTGTAACATGCCTGCCTAATCGAGGCTCGATATAGCTTTAGGCATCTCTCATATGCTCTGCGTGATATTGATATACCTGTACCTCTTGTTGTCGTAGTTCTGCCTAATCTCTGTATGTACTCATTTTTACATTAGTTTTTCGTGGCCGTCATGTCAGTCACACTTGCTTTGCTCATTGGAAATTACCACCACTATAAGATATGCCATTAGTATTTGAAAAATCTCCGCATATCTCCCTTTTCCGATACAAGGGTAAGCCAGTCTATCCCTAGAAGTTTTGGTTTTGATTTTGGTTTTTTTTGCAGTGCAGCTAATATTTCGTCTGCAGTCTCTTCTGGGCTCTTACCTGTAGTATCAAATTCGGCAACTTTACGCTTGCCAAAGGTCTTAAGCGAATCGTAGAGTGCTGTACCTAAGATCTCGCTTGCAACATTCTCTCTGACTTTGTCAACACTGTAGCCTCTCTTTTTAAGAGTCTTCTCTAATTCATATGGTGACCTGCGCAGCACAGCTACCAAGCTTATGCCGGCAGGATTTAACACATAGGGAGCAAGATGTCCCACTAAGACTAAATCTTTTTTTGTCTTGAGCAGTTTCTCAAGCAGCCTTACTAGCTTTTTGACATTAACATCAAACCCGAGATCGTCGGTATTCTTTCCCGTAGCATTGTTGTCAATTGCAACGTCGTTGATATCAATTATCTCTACATCTATCTTTTCTGCGATTATATTAGCGCTTGTGTGTTTGCCAACACCAGGATTACCGGTTATAACAAGTCTGAGCTTCTTCAACTAGCATTTTTACTATGCAATACATTTTATTTATTCATGGATGCAATAACAATAGATATGCGCACTTGCGAGTCCTGCGGCAGGGTCAGATTCTACACACTCAACTTTCTGTTCTCAAAAACGATATGTAATGAATGCTATCTAAAGATGAAGGAAAAGCAGAGCAAACCCTAGCTCTGTACGCTGCCGCATTTTGTGCAGAATTTTGCATTGACCTTAAGCTTGTTGCCGCAGCTTATGCAAAATTTCGTTTCAGGCTCAAGCGTATCCCTGTCAAGTGGCGTCAGTTGGGGAGGAGACATCACTTCAGTGGGCGCGGCTGACTTGACTCCTTCCTTGTACATATCTGTGACAGCACCGCTAGGCTTGAACGAGTCGTCAATGTCCGGCACCAACTCTGGCTCTTTTTTGCTGCCTTTTTCTTCAAGGTAGAGCATAAGGCGCGGCCCCTGTTCACCGTTAGGGAGGTTCACCTGATCGCCAAGCCAAATTGCAAATTTTCTCAGTGTCATATCGGGAGTAGAAAATGTGAGCGAGTGAGTTGACATGTATTCCTCAGTGGCGGCCCTGCCATTGAACACCTTTGCCATTATTAATGAATGCCTGAAAGTAGCTATATTAATTATTGCGACCTACCGCACTTGCTGCAGAACTTGGCATGCGCTGGTATCGATGCATTGCAGGCAATACAGTTCTTTGTTGTTGTTGTTGTTGAGCTTGCTCGCGGTTTTGGTAGCTCGATATCAACAGGCTTGAATGTAGGCTCCTGCGGTGAAGGAAGTGAGTATTCATTGCTGCTTGCGGCGGCAGCGGGCCCTACTGTACCGCCGGTGCCTACAAATCCTCCTATGCCAAAGCCTGCCTGTGGGGCTGATGGAGATGATGAACTTCCCCCGGTGGGACTTTTTATGGATGTGCCCTTCTCCATGGTATTTTTGATTTCAAGTATTACTCGAACTGCAAGAAAACTCAGTGCAGAGGTTGAGACAAGATACTCTCCTATCTTGATAAAGAACTCCTTATCTCCCATTTTACCCTGCTTGTAGAGCTGATTTGCGTCGATAAATGATTCGTACAAATCCTGGGTGTCGTTGACTAGCTGCTTGAGCTTCTCAGTTAATCCCCCTAGTGTGTCGACGCCAAAAGACATCAAAAAATAGAGAGCCAGCGGGCTTTAAAAACAGTGTGCCTGCTAATAGTAGTTGTTGCTGCCGCCACTGTATCCGCGGCTGTAACCATAGCGACTGCGCCTTCTGTCGCGACCATATCCGGTCTGGCTTCCGCTATGCCTATAGCCACCGGAACCTCTTCCACCGTCGCCGCTGCTATAGCGCCGTTGGCCACCACTACGTTCATTGCGGTAGCCGTTTCTGCTGCCATAGCCACCACCACGCCACCGGTATCCACCGCCGCGGCCAAACGATGCTTGGTGCTGCGCTATTACCGGCACGACAACTCCCAGCTCATCATTCAGCTTGCGGATCGGAAACTTTGTCTGCGCAAGTATTCGCCCAAAGTCAGAGATCCTATCGTTTGAGACGAGTGAGATTGCCTTGCCCTCTCCCCCTGCTCTTGCAGTCCTTCCAATCCTATGGAAATAGATATTTGGGTCCTCCGGCACGTCATAATTGATTACATTTCCAATAGCCGGGACATCGATTCCTCTTGCTGCTATGTCTGTTGCAACAAGTATGTCTTCAGCTCCCCTCTTGAACTTGTGCATAGCATTGTCTCTCTGTTTTTGTGAAAGATCGCCATGAATAGTGACTGCGCTAAAACCCTCCTGCCTGAGCTTATAGGCCAGCCTGTCTGCTCTTTGTTTTGTCGCAGTAAACACTATGGTCTGTGATTTGGCATTCTGGTTACGCCGAATGAAGTCCATCAAGTGCTTAAATTTTTCGCGCTCTTCTACTACCAGATAAGATTGGTCGATGGTTTCAAGCGTGATTTCTTCTTCATTAAGCCTCACGTGCTCAATCTTGTTCTGCCTCATGTATTCGTCTGCCAGCCTCAAGATCTCCGGCGGCATCGTTGCAGAGAAAAGACATGTTTGCCTGTCTTCGTTGACATAGAACAGGATGAACTTGATGTCGTCAATAAAGCCCATGTCGAGCATCCTGTCTGCTTCGTCTAGCACTACGAACCTGACATCATCTAGGATTATCGAGCCTTGCTTGATGTGATCAATAAGTCTGCCAGGTGTCGCAACTATTATTTGCACGCCTCGCCTGAGTTTGTCAAGCTGTAGGTTGATGCTTTGGCCGCCGTAGATTGTGACTGCCTTGATTCCCGTGTACTTTGCGAACCGGTTGATCTCATCTGTCACCTGCACCGCAAGTTCTCTTGTCGGAGCAAGTATCAGGACCTGTACTGGGCCACCTGGCTTGATTTGTTGCAATATGGGCAGACCAAAGGCCGCTGTCTTGCCGGTTCCTGTGTGCGCCTGTCCCACGACATCTTTACCCTGCAAAATAAGAGGTATAGCTGTCTCTTGTATGGGGAATGGCGCCTTAAATCTATTTTCTGCGAGTGCTTTTGTTAATTGTGCACTCAAACCTAATTCTTCGAAGGTTTTTGTCATTTTCCTTTTCACTTTTGTATATTTTTCTTTTATATCCACAAAAGCCACGGAAGATATGAAAAGTCATTTTTCTGTTCAAACTTGACAAATCCGCCGTACAGAAACTTTTGTCTTGCTTTGTTTAGACAAGACAATGATATAAGGCATACGGTATAATATTCAGTTTAAATTTCAAGCTCTCATAAGGAGCATGGTAATACATGCCCGATCCCGATGCTAAGCGCGTGCTTTGGTTCCTTTTTGCTGGCTCACGTGGGGGTGAGAATAGAATAAGGATAATCGATTTTCTCAAAAAGAGACCTTACAATATCAACCAGCTTGCCGATGCCCTTGAGGTCGACTACAAGCTGGTGCAGCATCACATTGGCGTGCTTGAGAGGAACAACATGGTCACAAAGGCTGGCGAAAAATATGCAGTACTTTACTTTATTTCAAACTACCTCGAGGCCAACATTGAGGCATTCAACGAGATCCAGGCCGCAATAGAAAAGCAGAACAAATCTGGAAAAAAGTAAATAAGGCAATTTCTCTGACGTCTGATGATAATGGCTCTGCTGATGGATATAAGCTCCCTAGTAAGCATTGCAAACATGGCTATACTGATTGCATTGCTGCTGGTGTATGCTAGGATATATATCAAGACCAGAGCCACTTTTACAGTCGGCCTTGCAGTTTTTGCTGGTATGCTGATGCTTCACAATGGAATAGCAGTCTACGGGTACTTTGCAATGGCGCCTCTTTATTCTGATGAATTGCTTCCCTACTTTGCCGGGATACATGTCGCGGAGCTCATAGGACTAACAGCTCTTCTGAAGGTAACAGTCTGGCCTGCGGGATTAAAGACCACCAAAGCTGCGTCATAGAGACTACAGAGCAAGCAGGCTCTAGAGATCTGGTAGAGATCTGGAAAAACGTATTAATCCAAAAATTGGCAGATGCTGCATGAATTGGTAGAGACTAGCGTTCTAATATCTGCTCTAGCGGGGGCAGGATCATTTTTCTCGCCATGCATCTTGCCGATAATCCCTGCATTTGTCTCATACCTCTCTGGCACAGCCCTTACCGAGATCCAGAGTCAAAGCCAGAGCCTTAGCGGCGCTTCACTCGCCATGAAAAAATCCACAAGGCTCAACATCTTTCTGAACACCGTCTATTTTGTTCTTGGGTTCTCTCTTGTATTTGCCATCATGGGTGTTGTATTGAACAGCTTCCTTGCCAACGTCGGCACTGGCTTTCAGACCACTTTTCAGGTGATAGGGGGCACTGTAATAATTGCATTTGGAGGATACCTTATCTTGTCTATGAAGCTACGCTTGCTCAACTTTGAAAAGAGAATGAGAAACCTGCCTCGGTTTAAGACTACCTATCTGACATCTTTGGTGTTTGGAGCTGCATTTGCTTCTGGTTGGACGCCCTGCGTGGGCCCGATACTTGGGACGACTCTTACGCTTGCCGCCACGTCTCCTGGCGCCGCCTACAATTCACTTCTCGCATATTCACTTGGACTTGGCTTGCCATTCCTCATAACAGGCGCCTTCTTCTCGCAATCAACAAAGATAATTCGCAAGATGGTCAAACATCTGAAATATTTTAACCCGCTAATGGGCGCGATACTGATCTTGCTTGGTATACTTGTACTCACAAACCAACTGAGCATAATCGGCAACTTTCCACTCGCAAACGAGATAATTAACTTGCAAGGAGGATGATGAGGAGGACTATGAATACGGACAACCTGAGTGCACTGATAGTAGGCGTTGGAGTGGTGGCGCTTATTGTCGGCTTTGGAGTATACTTTAACAGCTCAGATCTCAATAATGGTGCCTCAGGCCAGCAGAAGAGTTTTGTTCCTGCCACAATAGTTGAAGATAATGGCACAATAACTAGAGTACAAATAGACAAGTCGCAGTTTAAGCTGGCTCCAGAGCTAACAAATGTCAATGGCTACATCAACTCGGAGCCAATAACGCTTGCAGATCTGAGGGGCAAGGTGGTATTGGTTGATTTCTGGACGTACAGTTGCATCAACTGCATCCGAACTATTCCATACTTGAACGCATGGCATGAAAAATATGCAGATAACGGTCTAGTGATTGTGGGAGTACATACGCCAGAATTTGAGTTTGAAAAAGACTATAACAATGTCAAGGCGGCAGTTGAGAAATTTGACATCAAGTATCCTGTAGCACAGGATAACGAAAAGGGCACATGGGAGGCATATGAAAATCGCTATTGGCCGCGAAAATATCTGATTGATAATGAAGGTTATGTTCGTTACGATCACATCGGAGAGGGAGCATACGCTGAAACCGAAAAAGTCATCCAATCGCTCCTTGCAGAGCGGACAGAATCCATCGGTGCAAACGTCACAATTGATCAATCAATAAGCAATCCAGAGAGTTCGCAGAGCGTCAACTTTGATAGAATCAATACGCCTGAGCTATACTTCGGCTACGAGTACTCAAGGGCGCCCCTCGGAAATTCAGAAGGCTACAAGCCAGATCAGGTAATAAATTACACGATCCCTGATGATACCAAGATTGTACCTAATAGGATATACCTTGCAGGTGAATGGAAAAATAATGCCGACCACATGGAACTTCAGAGTGAAGCTGGACGCATTGTGCTATCATACTCTGCCAAGGCAGTCAACATCGTTGCAGGCGGCAGAGGTGAGCTCCACATTTTGGAGGACAACTCACGATTGGACGACAGCTCAAGAGGCATGGATATTTCTGAGGACGACACGGTCAAAATAGATGGTCAAAGGCTCTATAACGTTGCAGGGCACGAAGACTACGGCAACCACCAGATAGCGATCGAGGTTATAGGGAGAGGGTTTCAGATATACACCTTCACATTTGGCTAGATCTTTTCGGAACTCCTCATTTCTTATAAAATTTCACGGCTCATATGATGCCGCTTTTTTGTAGTGAAAAAAGTATGTACGATAATAAACGGCAAAACTCTAGCGCATATCTTGTTGACAAAAGAAGCCTTAGCTTGAATAATCAATGAGTCTGTTAGGATTTTGTGTATACCTCTCACTCTCTCATCCTCTGTCCTAGAGGGTAACTTCCTTGAGGTACCAAAGTACCGATCTTCTCCCTTTGACAGATGAATACACTCATGACAACTCAATGGCGGTTTTTCAATAGATAATACTAACAAAAAATTAGGAAATTCTTTATCGTCTACAATGAAATTCTAGTATGGTAGGCAATATAGCCTGACCACAAAGGTAACCATGTCCGGGTTGATGTGCAGCATCTACTGATATATCTCAGATAGCCTTTACAATCCTTTTTGTGTCTGGTCAACTCTTCTTCTGAAATCCAAAGTAGCATGAATGGCAGTATTCTTTGCCATAGATTACGCCTTGTGTGCCGCATTTAACACATGCCTTTTCCTGGTCTACTGTGGAATCTAAAGACTTGGTCTTTTGGAGGCACTTGCCGCAGATAGGGGCTTCAAGGTTGTAGCTGGACAAGAATCCTGCGCCGCACTGAGTGCATCGTAGACTGTACATTTTTCCTTTTGGCTTCCAGCGATTGAATAATCCCACAAAGTAGCTATTAGCGCAGCGGAATAATCAATGTATCGTTAGAGCTCTCTCTCTATCTGTTAATATTAACGGTATGCTGATATTATACTTAACAGCACTGCATTGACACCAGAAATGTCTGATACGAGCAGGCTCCTTGTGCGCCGAATAAAGGACGGCACAGTAATAGATCACATCGAAGCGGGCAAGGCCCTTCTGGTTTTGCGAGCATTGAGCATCACCGGCAAGGAGGGCAACGTGATCACCGTCGCGCTCAATGTGCCAAGTAGCAAGCACGGCAAGAAGGACATCATAAAGGTAGAAAACAGATTTCTGGAAACAAGTGAAACCAACAAGCTTGCACTCATTGCCCCACGGTCAACAATCAACATCATCCGCGATTATAAACTGGTGGAAAAGCGTAAGATACAGATGCCCCATTCAATAGTCGGGATCTTCAAGTGTCCTAACTTAAAATGCATTACAAACAGCGGCGAAGAAATAAGGTCTCTGATAGATGTCATTGACAAGGAAAAAGTGGTGCTCAAGTGTAGATATTGCGCCCGGACGCTTTCAACTGACGAGCTGGTGTTTTAGGGACGTAACTTAACTGTCCTCGTCGACTTCCATTCTACGTTGCTATGTTGCTGTACCTTGCTGACCGCAAAATGAAAGCCGATCAATGGTGCAAACACTGCCATGGTTATAGCCGCAAGGGTATAGTTGCCAAGGTATAGCATATAGAGTATGATGCCAGCGCCAGTCATTATCTCGATCCAGGTACAGGTACACAGCTGCAAAGCGATGTGCTTTAGATTCACAGTTGTATTTCGTATTACCTCTATTTTTGCTAATTGGATATTGGTACCTGCACAGTATGGTTGAAATGTAAAGATTCTAGATGAAATCAAGTTAATATTCATATTAATGATGTCTTCTAGCTAAGATAGGTTGATTATTTTGGATTCCTCAGCGTCTACTAAACCTTTGGAGCTTGCAGGCTGTTCGTCGTAACTCAGCCTCCTACATGAGGGAAGAATAATGGCTCCTGCTAACACGACACTTATCTGCTTGATTGTTGGAGCCTTACATCAGATATAGTGGTAATCCTATAATAGAAGATATGGCAATCAGAACCACTTTATCAGGAAGACTTACAAAAACTGCCATGCTTATATAGACAAAAAGTTAGCAGAAGTGAAGCATTATGAGTCTGTTTTTTAGAACCGCTATCCGCATGGAAACCACTGACTCTGCGGACGGTTCACATAAATTTGCTAACTGTTGCATTTTCGTAAATTCAACTAAAGCAGTAGTATTATATTCTTCTATAGTATTGAATCATTTCCATCCCAGAGAATCTGCAGACCTGGAAGCTGCTGTGTTAAGGGCATCCTCTGGTAATGCCGATCCATTGAAAACTTGTTGTACAGCTTGGGTTACGTGTTCAGCTATCTCCGGATATTCAGGTATATTTGGTCTGCTTCGACCATATGGAATCATTGAAACCATTTCTTCAAAGTATGGAACCGATTCCTTTAGCGATTCAGAGGATGGACCATCACCTAACACTCGCTGTGTTGGCAAATAGCCATATTGTTGTAGAAATGGACCCAGTATTTCAGGCTGAGCCATTATAGTTATCAACTCCCATGACAAGTCGCTATTTTGCGCTGTACTTGGTACAGCTAACTCCCATCCTCCCATCATAGTTGAAGTCTGAGTCGTCTGGTTAGGCACTGGAAACATAGGAATGTACCCAAGTCCCTGCTCTAATGTTGGCCAAGATTCTTTTGGAAATTCTCCCGGCATCGCAGAATCTGCTAACATCACTGAGAAATTCTTATTTTTAAATGCTTTTTCCAACTGTCTTTCTTGCGGCTCAACACCTGCATCTACCTGCTTCTTCAAGAACTCCATAGCTCTCTGTCCTTCAGAGCTATTGTATGATGGAAACCAGTAGACACCTTTTGTAGGATGGCCTTCACGGAGCTCCAGTATTTCTCCCCCAAGCATCCAAAGGTACGGATACCACATATCTGGTTCATGTGGAGCATTTCTAAGATGCACTCCTTGAGTTACTCTATCTCCAAAGAAATCATTCAATTTTACTGCTGCGGAAATGTATCCGTCCCAAGTTTTCAATGATTCCGGATCAACTCCTGCTTCTTGCAGCATGTCCTTCCAATACCACATACCCCTAACATCTGTCCATAGCCACAGACCATATAAGGTGTTATTATAGACGCAGCCATCAAGATTTGCTTCGTATAGATCGGAAATTCTACCCCACTCCTCAAATTCATCAGTTAGATTTCTTAGCAAACCCTTCCCTGCAAATTCTCCAAGCCAGATTTGATCTACAGACACAATGTCTACAGAATCGCCACTTGATAAGCTATCCAAAATTCTATCCCTTGTAACATTGTAAGGGAAATCTGCATATTCTATCTGTATGTTCATGTCTGAGTGGCGTCTATTGAGTTCATCAAGAGCAGGCTGGAGCAGTTGATTCCATCTTCCTGGATTGGCTAGGTCAGTAAAAAGTCCTCTAAGAGTAACATTAGTTTTATCAAGTAATGTACCTGATTGATTTGATGAAAGAACAGTTACAGGGTTGTTGTATTCATTATTATTGTCATCATATATTGTTGTGTTGTTAGTAGGAGGTAAATTGGTGGCGGTAGCTAGTGCAGGTTGTAAAATTGGGGATGTTATGATGATGATGGTTAGGAAAGCAATGGCAACCGGACCCATCCTGGGAACACAATATCGTCGGCTCATTTCATCTAGTTGCCATCTTCTAGTCAATATTATTGTGCTAACTCCTGCTTTAGTGATTCCATCTACGAGGGATAAACACAGATCTTCTCAGTTAAAAACGTCTCTCTTTTCATCTTTCTAGATCGGCCATTCCAAATAGCATGAAAGCACTTATAGTACAGCATTCCATTTATATTCTAAATACAGGGTTAACAGCAATAGTGACGGCAAAAAGAAGAATTACTTTAGGCATAAGAGGACTCGGCTTCCTTGCTGTAGTGTTGATTATAATCTCATCTTATGCTTTATTCTTTTATTTTCAAAATCAAACCCTACAGCAGCTAAATTCACAGCTTTTTGAAGAAGAAAAGCAAAGGCAGATAGGATCAACTCAGCGAATTGCTGGTTTTATGGGCTCTGATCTCACGCTTGTACTATCATTTCTTGACGGCATTTCAAATTCTAAATACTTGCAAGACGACCAATTCTATGGCCAAGAGATTAAACAGCTTGCAACAGAAAAATATGCGCAAATGAGCGAAACGGTGGATACGCTATTTGTCTTGGATGCCCAAGACATAGCAGTCGTTGGAGCAGGCAATTCTAGCAGTGGCAGCAGTACAATAGCGCCTGTAGGAAATGATCTTTCATTCAGGCCGTGGGTCAGAGAAACCCGCGATACCTTCAAACCTGTTTTCTCACAGGGGTTTGAACATCTTGGTGAATACAGGGTAATTATCACTAATCCTGTAATAGACCGAGAGACAAAACAATACTTGGGATTAGTGGGGGTCTCGATTCCCACAGTACGTTTCTTTGAGCATTATGGAAATGTTTATGATATCAATACACAATTTCTAGTAGCATTTGATAAGAAAGGCACTCTTCTTGCGGTAGGAGCTGATCCGAACCTAGTAGGTCTTGACTATTTTGGAGAGACTACACAGAACTTTATAAACCACAATCCCACACTCAATGAGCATACAGTTAAGTTATTGCAAGGCAATGCAGGTTATACAGTCTTTGACGCGGGAAGAGGAGAAAGACTCCAAACTTATCAACCAATATATGTTGCAGGTAACCCTACATACTTTCTACAGGTAGTTACTCCAACTGAGGCTATATACTCAGAGATAAGTCCTATTCTTTCAAGAGAAAACGAAAGATTGTCATTATTTTTAGCAGCTCCTACTGGGGCGAGCGCAATCTTGATAATATTTCTAGTACTTTGGAACTCCAGCCTAGGAAAGGAAGTAAAGAAAAGAACAAGAGACCTACAAGAATCAAATAGGCTCCTCGGTGTTACCAATGAACAGTTAAAGGAGCGAGAACATTTGCAAAATGACTTCATAAATATCGCTGCGCATGAAATGCGAACACCAATACAGCCAATTCTTGGATTGTCTGAGATTATACGAGAAAAAATCTTAAATCTTGCCAAACAATTGCAAAGGGGAGAGGAGAAGATTGTTTATGAACAGCTACAGGACACCACCACCTCCACCAACATTCCGACTCAATCTGATCCGAACTATAGGTTCGCTTTGCCACTATTAACAGAGAAGATTGTCCCAATGGTAGAAGTCATATATAGGAACGCAAAAAGGCTCGACAAACTGACCGACAATCTGCTTGACGTTTCACGAATTGAAAACAACAAGTCTATAGAGTTAAGCAAAGAAAAATTTGATCTCCGGCAAAAGATCAGAAACGTTATCAACAATATCAAGGCAAGCCCAGATGAGAAGGTAGGCGCTTTAGAAATCATCTATGATGCGCCTGATGAGCCCATAATGGTTGAAATAGATAAAACTCGAATCTTTGAAGTACTATCAAACCTCCTCAGAAATGCAATAAAGTTCACAGATTCTGGCACTATCACCATAACATCAAGGGTCGAGGGTAGTAATGCCGTGGTTTCTATCAAGGACACTGGAAGAGGCATCGACCTAGAAATAATGCCAAGACTGTTCACCAAGTTTGCAACAAACTCGGAGACAGGCACTGGACTTGGACTCTATCTTTCAATGAAGTTTATCGAGGCTCATGGCGGCAGGATTTGGGCGGAGAACAATAAAGATGGAAAAGGCGCAACATTTGCATTTACTTTACCATTGTTGTCCTAATTCGTATGAATCTCTCTCTCCGAGCGATGTATATAGAGCAGGAAAGCATATAGTAGCACAAGCCAATTGAATAGAAAATCTCTCGCTACATCACTCTTTTTTTACTGCTCGTGCTGCATCTCTTTCTCGGATGGTGATGTGGGTATATATGATTCATGAGTAGATATTATTAGTGAATTGGAGCCTCTAAACGTAGTCTGGTTCTCTCCGACATATCTCATTGCTATATCTGTAACAGGATCTCCAAAACCAAATTGTGCGTGGTATATACAGTTGTTAGGGGGAGCAGATATTTGTGGCAGATAGCCAGGTTTTACCGGTGATAGATTGGGGGCACGGCCAAGAAGAATCTCAAACATTGCATTCTCCGGTGTATTTTCGTTGCACGGTACATTCATCGCCAGATGGCCTTTGCTTGCAAAGGGTGTAGAATCGTATACCAGTAAGGGCTCACCTGACTGCAATGTCACTCCATTCAAAAGTAGTGTATCCGATACGGTGCTTGTATCAGCAGTATGAAGATAGTCAGCAGCTGCCGCAATTTGCTCACGTATAATCGTATCATTTGTTGCTCCTGTTGTTTGACCAATTGATGTTTGTAGTGTATTGCTTCCTCCACCTTCTCCGGCAGTTATTTGAACATCAGAAGTTAGAAAGTCACCAGTAACAACTACTGCAATATAAATAAGGACTGCAAGGCTAGCGGCAATCATACTCGTTTGCAGTATTGCAACCAAGGCAATTATTACACCACTGGTACTAATGGTTATTCTTACTTAAAAGAGCATATATCTAATCCTAGTAGATGCAATGTAATCTACTTTTACATCGCACTAAAGAGCAAACCCTCCTTATTTCTGAAGATTCCATGATACGTACCTGTGTTCTCTTGATCGAGAAGAGAAGAACAAGAACTCTCACACAAAGGGGAAGACTCTGAAAATAGAAGAGAACGCGGGTTCAAATTCAAGCAGCCTCATCACAGTAAGGGTATAGATGATGATCTTCAATTTTTTCGAGATATTATTATCATCATCAGGATGATGTTGTCTACTATCATATATGCTAAATCACATACACTAAAGATGCATTAAAGGTAAAAGCTGAAATAGTGCATTTTCTCCTGTTGTCAGTAAACATATTTGGTTTATTATAGACTTATATGTGAAAAAATTCTTTGAACAAAGAAGAATTGCGTGTAAAACACTTTGTAACTTGGGTGACCACTGATTCCTTAGAAGGACCAATTCCCCTTGTTGATGCATGCATATTGCCAATTTTGAAGTTATCTTATATAACTTTGAGGGTGTTTCTTAAATTATTATTAGGTAGACAGAGAAGAGATAAAATACATTTTCTGAGGAAGTTTTGGTTAGACACCAGCCCTTCATATCTATTAATGGTTCGTCTACATCGCTTTCTTCATAGAAATAAAGATGATGTTCATCTGCTAAAGATACATGTGCCAAAAGATCACTACCAATATTTTTGCAGAATAGGAATG
>DASUUV010000074.1:0-36238 GCA_036373895.1 Nitrososphaera sp.
TGTGGTAAGGGCTGTGGCCAACGAGTCAAAGAGGTAGCCGACGAACTTGGAATCAAGCTAAAGACGGTGTACTTTGGCGAAGAGTACCTTCGTATGCTAAAGAATCCTAAATACGGCTATGGCTCGTGTATGAATCCTTGCATAGATTGTAGAGGCATGATGTACAATGCCGCCAAGGAGCATTTGAAAAAGACAAATGCTGATTTTGTAATAACAGGTGAAGTGCTGTTTCAGCGCCCAATGAGCCAAAACAACCGCGCATTACATATCATTGAAAAAGAGACAGGTATGGAATGCAAGGTTTTACGCCCGTTATCTGCAAAGCACCTCCCACCTACAGATGCAGAAAGGATGGGTTTGATAAACCGCGAAAACATGGGCGATATCAAGGGTAGGTCAAGGAAAGGGCAGTTGATGCTGGCAAAACACTTTGGCATATCTGAACCGCCAAATGCCGCCGGCGGCTGTCTACTAACAGATCCTAGCTTCTCAAAGCGCGTCAAGGATATTTTGGATCACTGCGACGACATCCCAACTCTTAACGATATTGAGCTTTTAAAGGTTGGCAGACATTTCCGAATTACACATGATGCCAAGTTCGTGGTTGGCAGGAATAAGGACGAAAACGAAGTTATAAAGGCACTTGTGGCTGAAGGTGACGTCATTATAGAGGTCAAGGATTATGTTGGGCCAACATGTATACTCCGCTGCAAAAACTACGATGATTCGTTAGTGATAAAATGTGCTGCAATAGCGGCACGTTACTCTGATGCCCCTAGGCACGACCCCTCTAAGGTCTCAATAACCGTTAATGGAGACAAAAGTGAAGTTATAGTCATGCCAGCTGACATTGGGACGATAGAGATGATGCGCATATAAACAAGGATAATGATAATAATCTCATGTCTCTCTATAAAGAGAAGCGATTCTGCATTACTACTATTATTCAGCTAAAATCAACTATTCGGTGAATGAGAATTGACCAGCATGACTATTGATTGCACATGGCAAGCTCAACTGCAATTCGCAGAAGATAGATAGCAGATGCAGACACAGAAAACACCGGTTTATTTGAAGGCGATTACGCTGAGAGATCAGTCGGACATCGCTGTAGTAAAGGAAGATATCAAAAAACATATGATCTTGATTATCAGGGTGACCCCACTTGCACAAAAGGACTTGGAGGGATTGCGCAAGGTTGTTGAGGATCTGTATTCCTATACACAGTCAGCGGGGGGCGACATTGCAAGGCTTGGAGAAGAGCGTATTGTGATCACTCCTCCAGGCGTCAAGATCTGGCGTGGCATATACGATCTAAAGTAGCTTTATTGCTTCCTGCACCAATGGGTGCTGTGTCTGTATCCTAAACTGCTTATTTATCATACTTGCTAGGTTCTGCGCCTTTGGTCGCTCACCGTGGTTGACAAGGACTCGCCTAAGCTTGGGACGAAGTCGCATAATATATGCCATAAGCTGGTTGTAATCACTGTGACTGCCAAGACCATCGATCCTTTCGACTTGGCACTCAAGTTTGATTGTTTCGCCCCCAATTGTAATTTGTCTGGTACCGTCTAGTAGTGCTCTGCCGGGAGTTTCGAGCGATTGATAGGATAACATGATGAGCGTGCTTTTTGGATCATTCGCTATCTGCTTCAGATATCCCACGGATGGCCCCCCGATGAGCATGGACGAAGGAGCAAGGACTACTGCAGGCTCGCTAGGATTAAGAGTCTCAGATTCAACTATTGAGAATTGTGAGCCAAAATGGGATGTTTCCGACTCGAGCACATATTTGCCGAGCTCTTTTGAAAGAAATTCTGGATACGCCTCATAGACGGCTGTTGCTTCTGAGATTATCTTTTCCACAAGCACCTTGGTCGTCTGAAGCCTGCCGCCTTTTGTAAACCTGTCAAGTACAAGAATCAGCTCTTGGGAAATCCCAACTGCCGGCACCGGTAATAGTACATGACCGCCTGCCGTAACTGTCCTTTCAACTGCGCTGGCAAGATTGGCCTCGGCCTGCTCTCGGGGGCACATGATATCTTCCTTGCCGCCGTATGTGCTTTCAATTATCATTGTTTCAACCCGGGGAAAATTCCAATAAGCGTTTTCAAGTGTAAGCGTCCTGCCAAACTTCATATCACTTGTGTATACAAGGTTATGCTGGCCGTTCCCAATGTGCAGATGAATTGAAGCTGATCCTATGATGTGTCCCGAGTTTGAAAGCACCAGCTTGACATCTGGCGAAATATCAGTTACTATACCGTACATCAGTGTTATCGTGTGTGTTACAGCGCTGTCGATATCTTGCTTAGAATATAAGGCCTCATTCCCAGAATGCCTAAGATAATCTCGCTGAAGCATACTCATTAGCAAGAGAGTTGGCTCCGTGCAGTAGACCGGACCGCTATACCCGTATTTGAAGAGCGCTGGTAGAAAGCCAGTATGATCAAGATGTGCATGGCTGAGAACCACTGCGTCTATATCTTCCATACCTATTCCTGCAATGTCAAATCGAGGTGTGGCTGCGAGTGGATCCTTGGCCGACATATTGAGTCCACAGTCGAGAATAATCTTGCTTTCACGCGTTTCAAGTAGCATACATGACCTGCCTATCTCTGCAAATCCCCCTAGCGTGAGAAGGCTCGCTTCGGCCTGCTCAGTCAATTTAGGCCGAAATATCTTATCTCCCACTTCTCTATAGAACTTGATGCGCTGGCTCACTGTGTCACCCAATGTCTTATAAAGTGTTTCAATTGGCAGCATGTTTTGTGGAGCTTTTCTGACCCGGACTTTCCAGCCTATTTTTTCTGTAAGATGTAAATCCCCACCTTCGTGCAAAATGGTCCACGGTTTCTTAGCAAATATTACTGCCTCGCCTAAAACGGCGTCAAAGAATGTGCCGGCAACGCCAGCCTCTTTTGGAATGGTGGTGTCTGCAATAACCTTGATAGACTCATCTTCAGAAAGCCTTAGCGACTCATCTGTCCGGATAACGATTCGCTTCTTTATGCTATTGACCATGTTTAGGACAAGCTGATTGTTCTGTAGTAGGTAGCTTGGGTTCTTAGAATAAAGTGCAATGCAAGGACCTTCATATTCAATTTTAGTCAGGCTAGCCTCATGCGGCAGACTCTGCAGTATTACTGCCATGATATTTTGGCTAGCAGATTCATGATGGTAGGGTGGTTTACGTTGCATGATGAATGTAATTCCTAGATGATGTGACCGTCAAACGAACGTCTCTGTCAAGAGTAATGGCATCTCTTACATTGATGTCGGTATTAAGTATTTGGCTTGTTTGTCTCAAAAAGTTAAGAATTAAAAAAATGCCATGCCGGTTTAAGTTGTATTGCCATTCAGTTCGGAAGATAATATATAGCTCATGCTACACTCATTTTTGCCTACTGAAGTATCACTACGGCAGAGCCAAAAGTCATTAAATGTTGATAAGGCGGGATCACTGTTGGTCTAGTAAATATAATAAGTTCGAAAATCCAACCTTATTCTAATCGTTTCCAATGCGCTTCGACCAAGACTGCCTGATATAGATAATCAACAGATACTACAAAACGAAGTTCTAAGATGCAAGTTGGTCTGTGGAAGATATATTATAATTATCAGTGATATAAGATATATACATATTTAACGAAGATACGCATGATCAATACAGGTTCAGCGACGTGAATACTGAGATAGGGGCGGAAGGAGCACATCATCTGGTGTAACTGAAGATACACACACTGGTGTGCCAAAAGAACTCTCCGCTTTGAATAATTCTCTAAGGCAAAAGATCAACACAGAGATATGTGCAAGCTTAATTAACTGCTGCGTGCAGGGTTTTTCTAATTGAGTTCTCCTCCGCCGACCCACCTGATGGAGTTGCCAAGAAAGATACTCATAGGTCACGGGGTTGTTTCCCAAGTCGGTGTGCTTATTCGAACGCTTAATGAAAGCGCAGCCGAGGTTGCAGTTGTTACTGGCAGGAGAGTCAAATCAAAGGCAGGCTATGAGCTAGACTCCTCTCTTGAAAAGGTCTCTCTAAAAAGCTCACTGCACGTAGCAAGTCACGCATCAATGGGCATCGTTGACAAGCTACAGGACAAGATTGGCGACAAACTGCCCGATTTTGTAATTGGTTTTGGCGGCGGACGGTCTGTCGATATTGCGAAAATGACAGCCTTCAGGATAGGCAGACCGTTTCTGAGCGTGCCAACATCAGCATCGCACGACGGAATATCAAGCCCATTTGTTTCCATAAGAGGGACTAACAAGCCGCATTCCATAAAGGCAAGTACGCCAATTGGTGTAGTTGCAGACACTCGGCTGATGTTGGAAGCACCGCCCCGACTTCTGGCTGGCGGCTGCGGTGACTTGGTTGCAAAAATAACTGCAGTTAAGGACTGGGAGCTCGCCCGCGATGAGAAGGGTGAGTATTTTGGAAGCTACGCAGCCAATCTTGCCTACATGAGTGCCAAGATAATACTTGAGGAATCAGAAAAACTAAGCTGCAAGAGCCAGTTCAGTATACGCACAATTGTTGAGGCGCTGATAAGTGCTGGCGTCGCCGCCTGCATCGCAGGTACTAGCAGACCATGCTCAGGGGCTGAACACCTCTTCAGCCATGCAGTCGAATACGTAGCTGGTTCAAACTTCGGACTGCACGGCGAGCGCGTTGGCATAGGCACGATAATGATGGCAAAGTTGCATGGCCTTAACTGGGATAAGATCGCAGAAACATTGAAAAATGTTGGCGCGCCAACTAAGGCAAAAGAGATTAAACTGAGCGAAGAGCAAGTGGTAAAGGCATTGATGGTAGCTCGCTCGCTTCGCCCTGATAGGTATACGATACTAAGCAAGGTCAGGCTAGACAATAAATCTGCGTTTGAGCTTGCAAAGTCTGTTGGAGTGATTTAGTGGTTTGAGTTCCTACGGTGAACTGCTGCTTTTCGATGCACAAGCAGGAGTATATTCAGTCAGTTTGAAATAGAGATAATGCTCAGAAAAGTCCGGCCAAGAGCTCGGTCATAGTAGATCGACTCAATTTGATATATCATAAATCTTGATTCAAAAACCAGGGGGAATTTAGACTTCTGTTGAGAGGTGGGGAGGGGATTCGAACCCCTATAAATTCGCTAACCGCTGGTGTGATCTGCAGGCGAACGCATGGCCGCTCTGCCACCCCACCACCACACAGCTGCTAGTTCTTTTCCAGCTCATAATTTAAAGCATTGGCATATGAACGCGCAGCAAGCTTGGCCACCCTAATCGGCTCTGGAATAGAACCCTGTAGAGTAAAAGAATTTAGTATGGCAACTGCTCTCCTCTGATTTACTCTCCAATACCGGATGAAAAGATTCTTGCCGGTCTTGAGTGTCACTCGCTCGCGCTTTCCTAGCTTTTGATATTGTACAAGCTTATCTTGCCAATCGTCAAAGTGGTGTTTGATGCTATCCTCAAGTCCTTTTGAATCTTCAAACGTTATTGCAATTACTGGGAGACCTGTTTGTCCAGCAACCTGCTCACCATCTATGATGTTGTACATGCTGATAACAAGGCCATCAAGCAGAATACAGTTGATGTCATCCCTTGCAAGTAACCTGTGCATCGAAATTATATTGTTGGTTGCATCATCGCCTTCTATTGTGGCAGTTCCGTATGCCATACCGTCTATTATGAGGTCTCGTCGCATAACCACGCCGGCTAGGATTGATTTCTTGGAGAATTTTTTGAAACTCTCAGCTATGCCAAGTACTCTGATCCCCTTTTTTTCTGGATGAACCCTGCGCGCAATAATCAATATCTCCTTGCATGCAGTTTTGATATAAGTTTTTATTTATTGTAGCGATACTTTTGTGGCTAACCTGTTCCTATCTGACCATGGCGCATAAAAAATGGCTAACGGCAATAATTGAAAGGAATAATCTGGCTCATTTAAAAGATTACAGTTTTTCGTAACGTTACGGAATTCTGTAACAGAACCATTTTCCACCAACAAAGGCAGCTCTTGCTCTGTGAATAACTGGACTTTCTTCTGAAGGTGGGATCTGATAACGCTGTCATATCCTGGGCTGATTTGGCCGCCTGCGGGCAGATAGTCCCTTTCTGCACGACTCAGAAACGTCGCACTTCAGAAAATTTGCAGGAGTTGATAGCTACTGATGTCTCTATTCTTTTTGTTTATTTCGTCTGTCTTTGTAGTGGCAGTTATCGCACATGAAAGCTCCTTCTTGGTTCGTTTTCTGCCATCCAATCTTCCTCTAGTAGCGTCCATTCTATCACTCCCTCATAGACATATCCACATACCTACACATACAAACACACGCATTCAGTCACTCACAAAAAAGAGAAAAATAATTTATAACATGAGACCAAAGCAAGTAAGCAATTGGGCGTCACGTAATAAAAAGCTAGAAAGGGTA
The DNA here is from genome assembly GCA_036373895.1 of Nitrososphaera sp. Taxonomy (GTDB): domain Archaea; phylum Thermoproteota; class Nitrososphaeria; order Nitrososphaerales; family Nitrososphaeraceae; genus Nitrososphaera. The sequence goes on from DASUUV010000074.1 coordinate 6,423, forward strand.
TATGTAGGAGTTGATGCCTTTGCTCAATCAGGCTACCAGTCAGGCTGAGCCTCAGCAGCGGTATTGTTAGTCAGCCTTGTCTGTCCGCTTCCATCAGCTGCGTTCATAAGATAGATTTCCAAGTTACCATCTTTGGCGCTTGCAAAGGCAATCTTTGTACCGTCTGGTGACCAGCTAGAGCCGGTATCTCGTACCTCATTATATGTCAACCTAGTCTGATTACTACCATCGGCAGCATTCATGACATATATCTCCTGGTTGCCATCTCTGTTGCTATCAAAGGCAATCTTTGTACCATCAGGCGACCAGCTAGGAAATGAATCCCATGTAGGATTACTTGTCAACCTAGTCTGATTACTACCATCGGCAGCATTCATGACGTATACGTTGCCGTTTACATCTCTTTCAGTGTAAAAAGCTATTTTTGTACCATCTGGCGACCATCTAGGAAGTGAATCCCATGTAGGATTATTTGTCAACCTAGTCTGATTACTACCATCGGCAGCATTCATGACGTATATCTCATGGTTGCGGAAGTTCTCTACTTCGGTGCTATCTCTATTGGTGTTAAATGCAATCTTTGTACCATCAGGCGACCAGCTAGGGTTGGAATCATCTGCAGGGTCATCTGTAAGCCGAGTCAGTCCACTGCCATCAGTATTCATGACGTATATGTTATTGTTTCCGTCTCGGTCGCTCTCAAAGGCAATCTTTGTACGATCGGGCGACCAGCTAGGTTCAGAATCATTTGCATTAACACTTGTCAACCTAGTCTGATCACTACCATCGGCAGCATTCATGACGTATATCTCCCAGTTGCCATCTCTGTTGCTGGTGAAAGCTATCTGTTCATTTGGTCCACTAAGTGTACCAAATGCATATTGGTTTGGTTGTAGTGGTAACAAGAAAACGCTCGATGTATAAATGATGATGATAACTTGTGCAACTAACATAATGCTGCACACAACAGCGCTCCTTGATCTCGGCAGTGCTGATAATCGTGATGACATCATAACATTATATCCCTCATAATGCACATTGATAAGCTACATAAAGAGATAGATTGATTATTCTTCAAAAAAGATAAGAGCTAAGGCAATAGATGGTTTCATAGTAAGTTCACTGCAGATAAAAACGGAGGATAATAATGATAATGATAATAATAATAATAACTATAGCCGTTTTTATGCATAATGCTATACTCTCTGCTGTTTTTCGTAAATCATTTACCGCTCAATCTCTTGCTCGAGCTTCTGTAGGACTGTTAAGACCTTCTCCTCTCTATCTCTATGATTCAATGAAGGTCCGAAATAATGGCGAGCAAAAACCGTCTTAGGCACTCTGCTGCTGAGCAGGTCCACAATCCGATTCAATCCATCCTGACTGACGTAAATACAGAGAGTTAATCTTGTGGCAATAGCCTATATGAAAGTCCAAGCCTCTACTTGTCGATTCGAATCTAAGGCTCTCATAGAGGGGGTGGTATTTTTTTCCTATGTTCTGGGCGATTCCCAATAGTTGGTTATCAACGATTCATACGTAAGCCGTCTTTGTCCTTCTTAGGAACATCTGAGGAAAATGGAACTAGCGTTCAAGTGTCTCGTTTTAGGCATTGTAATAGGTCTTGAGGTACTCAAGGTTGTTAATCAGCTTAACAGCCTATGGCGATTCAGATGGCCTTAACCCAGTCAGATAGTTGAATTTGATAATGTCAGGCATGCCCGACGGTAACGCCCTAATCGCTTCTCGAACCCACTGCAGCATTGTGTGCATTGTCTCATTGTCCCCAAAGAAGCATTGGAAGGTGGTTAAGGCTTTGTTGCCCGTGGACCAACTCAGATGAAATTGCTGTCGTAATTGCAGCCAGACATCATAAGAACCTAAGAAACGAGATAAAGATGCAATTGCTTTTCATGGCATGAATCTGCTTGTATGGTTTGAGTTGGAACAGGGGTTGAGCATTTCCATTTGTTAGCGTGCTAACAAATTTCTTGGATTATTTTAGCCTATTACCTGCAGTCTTTTCATTAATTCTTTGCAGCAGGAATTGGTAGAATTGCCGCTGCCAATCGATTACAGTAGGTTGCCCCTATTAATTTTTGTGCGCCTATCATTATCATTATTATTGAAAGAATTTACCGAGGTATGTCGGGCGTAGCAAAAGACTACTATTATGCAATCGTAACTGAAGAGGATTGGCTTTCGCGATCTCATCATCAATGGATCATTATTCTGTGTGTGAGAGAGAGCTTTGAAGGCGTGCAGATTCCAACAGATATAGGATGTGTACGTATATTCTTAACAGCTCATCTTAAAACTCTTGGGAAACTCGACTATCAATGTGCCTCGGGTCCCCATCCAACAAGGTAGAGACATCCTTCTCTGGGGAGTAATAGATTGCCTCAAGGCGATCCTGTTGCATCATCACGTCTCAATCAGAACTGAGCCAACCTTGGTTCACCACATTTGAGGAATTGCGGCATTAGATAACACAAAGAAATGTTGTTCCCATAATTCAAATTACTATGACAGCAGGTGACCCTAAGATGCGTATAACGATACCCAATGAGCCCACAGAAGGTGACCCTCGAGAAGATAACGGTCAATTTTCTGAAAGACTCAAGATCAATCGGTATTGTCTAAATCGTAGGAACGATGTATTTTGAATTTGATAGAAAAATTGTATCCATCTCTCTTTGGAGCCTAGGATAAGGCAGAGGTATGAAATATGATGATCGTAATTCTTATCTGCATCAAAGGAAGAGGATTTTTCATTACAACAAAAGATTCCGAATCAATACGATAATTATTAAGGCTTATCTTCATACACACAGCTAAACTAACATGTTTCAAATTTCAAATTCTAATGAAGAAAGGACTTCTTCTTGACCTCGAGATAATGATATGCAAACTTTCAAAATAGCTTTGAAAAATGTCTCTCTCTGTCTTTATGAAGAGGGAAGACACAAGCCTAAGCCGAGCAGTTTAAGACTCAGTAGAAAAAGAACCATTATTATCAGTAGTAGATCGCTCACTTTGATCTTCTAATGTGAAGGCAAAACGTGAGCCCTCAAATTCTTCCTGTCCAAGTCGCTCCCACTTTACTCTATATTCCTTGGTGACCTGCTTACCTATTATCTTGATCCTTTTTGGTAGGTCTTGCCATAGCTTTTCTACTTTTTCAGAGTTCTTCGTCATCAAAAGCGACCTGCGCCTCTTCATAAGATATTTGACTGCCACGTTTCTATGCACTTGGCCTTCGACGGGTATCTGCTCTTTTCCTGTATCTATTGTAAACTGACGTTTAGCCAATGCAATAATCGTAAGATTGTATATATAGAAAAGCTTTGTGGCTAAAAACAATCTCGTGTGAGAGAGGATTATTGTCTCCCCCATGCTGCTATTCTTACCATTTCGTTGATTGAATTTACCCATTGTTCCTCACGGAGAGTTGTGTCAACACCAGAGTATCATTTGAGGAGTAAACCACTTTTCTATATGGACGTGAGGGTGCACCTTACGTCAATTCTGTGGCGCCTCGATCTCTAGATAGCAGCGTGTAGGATATAATGATCACAATATCTTTAACTGAGATAAACTAATAGGCAATTGTTATTTGCCCTACTTAGGTTCTAAGGGAAAGCCAAGATCGGCACGCCGGGCGCGAAAACCGCTGCAGGACAATTGGCCCAAGACACCTGTGGGTAGGTGGCTAAGATGCACCTATAGAAAATGTGGCTTTGAATGGCAGTACTTTGGGGGCCGGAACTGGGCTGAATGTCCAGTATGTCACTCCACAATGAAGGTTGCAATTGCGAAGAGAAACTACTACAGACTAGCCGACAAAGAATAAATTTTCGTCGTGCGCTAGCGAAAGGTCCACGGCATTTCTGTCCTTATCGTGTATAACCACCAGGCTCTTTTCGATCCCATGTTTTTTTGCTAGAGCTTGCAGATGGAAATTCAACGTATAGGAATCATTAAAAGAGTCTGATTCTACCAATGCAAGGCTATCGCTATAGACGCTCAGCTTCAAACCTTCTGATGATTTCTCTATTAAAGTGACATACACGAGAGATGTTTGAGTGGTTAGCGGATTTTAAATGCTGCCTTGAGTCTTGCTGCAGCTAATACGCCTGCTGTCAGCGCTGCCAGCCCTAGCATGGCAGATGGCATCTCTGGCATGCTTGTGACTCTATGGATTTGCACTTGGTGCTCGCCCTGTGGAACAAAAAAGTCGATGTAGATTGTCTTGCCGTCATCACTTATTGAGGATTCATGCAACTTGCCATCTAGCATCACTGTCAGTCTGATCTTGCGACGCTTGTGGTATCATCAAGCTTATGGGTCCACCTGTGGGACTATAAGGCCTTATTTCGAAGGCTATACTATCCGTTTCATTTTCATACCGGATTGCGCTTACCTGAGCTGCTGCTTCTAGATCATAAGGGATAAACTTACCACTACCGGCATCTATTGTTGTTATGGGGGCGTCAAAATCAAGGCCTGCGCAGCTGTAATAGTATACCTCTGGTTTGACTGCTGCATCAGTAATGGCAATAAATGGCTGCTCCTCGCTAGCCCTTAAAACAGGGATCACATTGCTCCTTACACTATCAAGCTGGGTCGCATTGTCGCTGCGCGCCGAGGCAAAGACGCTGACATTGTAAATGTCAAAAGGAGCATTGTTCTTGACTGTTCCAAGAAAAGCTCTTTCTTCTCCTGCGGCCATGCTAGTATAGTTAAGTATGATCATATCTGTGGTGTGTGTTGCTTCAACTTCCTTGAAATCCGCTATGAATGGGTGGCCTGCGTTTCCAGAGTCGATTACAAACTTGAAAGGCGAGTCGTTCAGCGGCCAGATTATGCGGCCATATGTCGGCTGCTGCTCGATCCTGATCCCTTTTTCATCCTGCACCTCTAATCCCACGATCGCCTGAACTGGCAAGGCACCGGTGTTTCTGACTGTGCCTACGACGTTTAGTTTACCCTCATAATCAATAAATGATGCTCGTGCAATTATTTTTACCGAATCATCAACAGAATTTGCTGCTGCACTTGTGCTAAATGATAAAATGACTACAAGCGGTAGTGCAGGCATGCCTAATAATATCTGCATCCTGTACGACATGATAATAGGTGATTTGTAGATTGACAAGCTTATTAGCTGTTGGACTGCTGTGGCTTGCACTGCAAGGCGGAAGTTTCTGCACCCAAGAGATTTCAATATCGCCGGCATGATTTTTCAGCTGTCAGCCATATGTGTGGATCTCCTCAATTTAAGTTTCCCTAACCCCCGGCGTTTTCTCCACTTAGCGCCAGACGATCCTGGTACACATCTATTAATTCGTTTATTACATCGTCATAGCTAAGGTTGCGTTTTTGTGTATGCATTATGTCATTCATGATCGATGCTAACCTTCTGTACGTCTGGTCATCAATGCTCAGCATCTTCATTATTTTGGTGCAATTTATGCGGATATTTATTGCTTCAAATCAGCAGAGCCGTAGGGCACTTATCAGCATACCTGCTGCAAGGCCGGCTACATATGGTCCAGTGATGATCCTGCCACTGCTTCAGGTGGTGATGACGAATTTCTCAATTACTACTAGCTAAAACATTGATCCAGCTACTATTCGTTGGAATAGTAGTAAGCCGGCCCTAAAACTTGAAAAAGTTGTTGTAGTTCTCATGCTATAACCTCTTGATGAGGGATACCAAAGTAGTCCGATCAATAACGGAATGATGCCAACAACATCTGCACCTAGGAGCGCTAGAATTGAGATCTCCATGTCTTGTTACTGCTGCAACGTGGGTACTCCAGCAGCGATTACCTTGCCGAGAAGGAAGAAAAGGCGATACTGATGTCTACAAGGTTAGCTGCCTTTGCAGATATTAGCAATAGTGTTCGTCTAAAAGCAAGTAAAAATATACATACATATGGACGGACATATTAGTCGATGTAACCAATGTTAGTATGAACTAGATATTCCTAGTCTACACTATTTTAAGAGAGGTTTTTATTTTTGTAGCAGGATAATGCTATACCAGTGAATGAGGCGATTTATGTTGCATCTACAGAATACCGTGCCGTATACTCCGAAGCACGCTACTATCCTTCTCCAAAGGGCAAGAGAACTTGTTGAACCCGAAGCCAGCATCCGGGATGCTCGTATTTCCAAGAAATACATCGAGTTTGATACCAGCATATCCGAGGGCATAGATGTGAAAACGATAATCGCCAGGATTGAATCTATTGCTCCATTGGCCGGTTACGAGGAAATCATAGAGCGCCACATGGAGAAGGATAAGGCCATTGCGCGTGCAGTACAGCTATTCAATGATGAAAGATATTGGGAAGCTCATGAAGTCCTTGAATATCTATGGAAAAATGCAACAGGGATTGAAAAGGAAATCTTAAACGGAATCATACTTGTAGCAGCTGCATTTGTACATGACGAAAAGGGCGAGCCCAACGTTTGCATCTCTATATTACGCAGAGCTAGAAAAAAGCTTGACCCAGCCAGTGGCAGCAACGACTATCATGGAATTAACACAAACAGAATTGCTGACATGATCTCAGAAAATATCAATACGGGGAAAGTACACAGGTTTACAATCTAAAAACTCTGTGTGGAGCTGGCGATTATTATACCTGCCCTTAATTCCTGATCATGATGATGATGATGATGACGGAAGCAAAGCATTTATGCAATACAATAAGACAGCGCATATATACATGCAACTCTAAAACAGACCTTCCCACAAGGTTGTAATCTATAGTTGTTATCAGACATCTAAGTCTTGAGCTGAAGACTGACTGGTTATTTTGGAAAGTCTGTCATAAGAGAGAGAATAGATATTAGGATGCACTGTTCTACCTGTCTAAAAGATTGACTGAGACACCATCAGTAGTAACGGGGCCGGGATCATTTGATCTTGCCAACAACATTGCAAGGAGACTTGGAGCTCAGCTGGCTGTGGCAAGTCTAAGGATATTCTCAGATGGCGAAAGTAGCATCAAACTTGGCAAGGTAGGCAAGAATTGTGTTATTGTACAATCAACTAATCCACCTACTGACACTCATCTGATACAGCTACTGATGATGGCAGAAAAATGCACAGACGATGGTGCGCAAGATCTCTGTGCAGTCATTCCTTATCTTGGCTACGCTCGGCAGGACAGGGCTTTTCTGGAAGGCGAGGTGGTGAGCATTAGCTTGGTAGCGAAATTATTTGAAACGGTGGGGCTTAAGCATATCATTACAGTTGACATACATAGTCAGCTCGCCATGTCATACTTTGCGAGCATTCAGAATGTTTCTTCAGTTCCACTCCTTGCAGACTACGCCTCCAAGATGAAATTGCGTGATCCGATTGCAGTGTCGCCTGATGCAGGTGGAACCAATAGGGCAAAAGAGTTTGCCCGGCGTCTCGATATAGACGTCCTTGTTTTGAAAAAGTCTCGTCATAGAGTGACTGGAAACGTGACTATAGATGAAAGCCTAGATATGGATATCTCTAAGAGGGATGCAATAGTGATAGACGACATAATAAGCAGCGGTGGCAGCCTCATTAAGGCAGCCGAAGTTCTTAACAAGAAGGGAGTAGGCAAGATATATGCAATGTGTGCTCATGCGCTACTAATCAGAGATGCAGCTCAAAAAATTAAGTCTGCTGGTGTTGAGGACATCATCTCTACAAATTCAGTGCCAGGCCAGTATTCGAAGGTTGATTTGAGCCCGGAAATAGCATTGGCGCTCAAGTCGCGCTATTAGCATAAATTTGGTTGTCATTATCATAAATCCTGCCAAATGGTAGATATGCAGCTGGTTTTTTTAGGTACTTCGTCAGGTGCCCCTACCATGCGGCGTGGTCTGTCTTCAATTGCGCTCATAAGAGGGGCTGAGCTGCTACTCTTTGATGCCGGCGAGGGAATGCAACGCAACTTTATCAAAGCTAGCCTCGGAATGAATAAGAAAATGAAGATCTTTATTACTCATATGCATGCCGATCACTGCGTAGGGCTGCTTGGACTGCTTCAGACAATGGAACTGCAAGGAAGAGAAAAGAGTATCGACATTTACGGCGAGCCACGACTTGAAGAGTTTCTTCGAGAAAATATGCGCATCATTGGTTTTCGGCTCACGTTTGATATTATTGTGCGTAAAATAGAGAAAGAAGGAGTGATAGCGAAAGAAAGGGACTATCAAGTATCCTGCTGCCAGGCCCTGCATTCAGTTCCTTCTTTTGCGTACTGCCTCGAAGAATTTGATAGGCCAGGCGTCTTTAATGTCAATGAGGCAAAGAGGCTAGGGATACCCGAGGGCAATCTGTATAGCAAGCTTCAGCGTGGAGAGGACGTCGTCTACGGAGGCCAGACGATTAGAGCAAGCCATGTTGTCGGACGGCCTCGCAAAGGAAGGAAGATAGGGATATCAGGAGATACAAGACCGACAGATAAGCTGGCCAGATTCTTCAAAGAGTGCGACCTGCTGGTCTTTGAATCCACTTACAGCCGGGACAAGCAAGAAAAGGCTATTGAAAACGGTCACTCCACTGCAGCTGAAGCCGCGACAATAGCCAAAAAGGCCGAGGTTGATAAGTTGCTACTGACACACTTTAGCGCGCGATACGACGAGACTTCCCTGCTTGTGAAAGAGGCAAGCGCCATTCATTACAATGTTGAAGCAGCAGAGGATCTTAAAGTTGTCAAGATCTCATATAAGCAAGATCCGTAGGTGACTCATTCTTGAAATGAAGTTCATGTAAACAAGAACTACTATATATTATGATAGTCTGAAAATTTCAGATCTTGAAGCGAAAGTGCAGATGAATCAGAACGTCATATCAAAAGTTGTTAGTGTCTTTAATATCATAGATTTTCATTCTTTTCTCCGTCTCTCATTATAGAGACTCTAGTTTTGCTCACAGCTTCTTTTCGTTAAGCAGTCATCTGGTAATGGTGAAAAGAATGTCTTAGAGCTAGAACAAATATTGTGAGTTTAGACACAACTCAGGCACGAGTTCCGTTGTTGCCTATTCCGACATCATACTAAATTTGTATTATTGAATACCACGCCTTCCTGTATGGTGCGGTGATGGCGTGTGAATAAAAGTTAGCTGCTAGGAATTGGGAGCTCATAGCATTCACTTGTTTATAACGTAAAAGTCATATACACTTATCTTTTCTGCCATCTGTTTTTTCTTAACGCGATATTGTATGATGGCCCAGACAGCTGGGAATGTTTCGACGAGTCCTATCAGAGGGCACAGAAATAAAGTCTGTAAATGTAGCAGTACCTTTTTTGTCCATTTCATTTTTGAGTATCGCAAGTTCAGGAATAGTCCCAACTGGTATGAGCCTAGCCATACTAGCGATGCGAAGAGCAAGATGGCAGTTGTACCAAGTTCGATTGGAGTGGTTGTTAAAGGTGAATTCGCGATCGAAGCAAAAGCAGAACCAATAGGAAGATTGTCAGGAAGCGACATAATGTAAGAGCTTACGATGCCAAGTTCATACATCGAGAGCGAAAAAAGTGGAAGGATGTAGGCTTGTATCATCAGGGTCGTTGATGCTACGCCGGAAGCAAAGCCGAGGAAAAGAGTCGCTGATTTGAACATGACTTTGTATCTGTGCCATCGCGGAAATTTGTCAAGGTTTTGCATTGTACCTAGGAACCACCTCCGCCTCTGAAAAAAATGATCTTTTAGGTTGAGCGGCGGCTGCTCAAGCAATATGCCACCATGCCATCCCATAGATCTTTGACCATACTTTTCGTAGACCTTGTACCCAAACATCTGGTCCTCGGCAAGTGTGGATCCAAATTTCCATCCAATATCATCTTCAATGTCTGATCTCACAAGCAGGTTGCTGCCATGCATGTGCAGTGGGGGAGGATTTGTCATCTGAGAGACGCAGTCGTAGCATGCAAATGGTCTTACTGACTCAGCTAATGCAGTCAGGCGGTTTGCTGACTCGAACTTGAGTGGATAAAATATGGGTCCTTCTGACACAACTCCTTTACCCTCCCTAATGAATTTGAGCAGAGCAAGTATTGTCTGTGGCGTTACATAACTTTCCTCATCCATATGAAATATCCAGCGTTTGCTAGTATTCTTGCCAATTCGCTGGCGATGTTCCACTGCATACTGCAGCGCTCGACCTTTTTTTATTGCATTCGTATGATAATTTTTCTCTACCACTACCACTTCACATTTTTCGTTTTTAAGCGTCCATCTGTCCTGCGGATCATCTGTCACCACAGAGATCTGGTAATTGTAAAGGTTTATCTTCTCTGCCGAACTTGTTATTGATTGGATACCACGCTTGACTACTGACGTCTTTGTAGCAGAACGAGTTGTTATCTGAAAAATTATCGAGGAGTCGTTGAAGAGGCAGCATAGATCTCTTTCTACAAACACTTTCCTATTCTTAAAAGTCCTCCAGACCGAAATCATAGCAACCGGAACATAAGAAAGCCAGAAAAACATGGCTACAGCTATGAATACGTTATCAATCACGAAGAGCAATATCTGTTGTGGCTTTAATAATCAACACATTCTAGAATCAGTTTATAGTGTTCATCTACTAGGTAATAAAGGGTTAATAGAGCCCTTAGAAAATCTAGGAAATTTTGCTTAGTATTGTTATTTTCCTGAGAATGATGGTTAATTGATAAGATTTTAAGATTTCTAGAAAAACTAGAAATAATAGAAGAGCCTAATACGTAGTGTCGATGGAACCAGCTGAACAACAAATACATTCTAAAGACACTATGATATATTGTCAGCATTGTGAGAGTGAAACCGTAATATTTGATATGGTTTCGAGTGAGTTTGTATGTAGCTCGTGTGGCTGTGTTGCAGATGACAGAATTTTTCATGCCGATAACGCAACGGGTATCGTTAATTCTTCTGAATACGGCGACAGGACAAGGACAGGGATGCCCGAATCGCTTGCAGTACATAACAAGGGCCTGTCAACACTTATCGGTCTGGATGATACGGATGCAAGGGGAAAGACGCTAGAGCCGGCCCAAAAGATGAAGATGCAAAGGCTACGTACTTGGAATAACAGGTCTCAGCTCAATGACTCTATCTCAAGGAATCTTGAGAAGGCACTGAAATTTCTGAACAACTTTGGCGACAAGTTGTATCTCAGCCAAGCTGTGATGGAAAGCGCAGCCTACATATACCGTAAAGCCGCTCTCAAAAAACTGGCGAAGGGTCGGTCAACGCTAGGACTTGTTGGCGCAGCGCTTTATGCAGCCTGCAGAGAGACTGCCACTCCAAAGACTGTGGCGGATGTTGCAGCAGTCTGCAACATTTCGAGCAAGGATGTCATGGCGCATTATAAGCTTATCCTGAGGGAACTATCTCTACAAATGCCGGTTCTGCACGGCCCAGACTATGTCACGCTGATAGCCAACAGGCTTGACCTGAGCGAAAAGACCAAACGTGAAGCGCTTCGCATCTACACAAGAGTGCAGCAGAACCGTATTTCACTGGGCAAGAACCCAAGGGCACTTGCAGGTGCAGTCATTTACCTTGCATCTCAGAATTGTAATGAGTTTCTTCGGCAGGTAGAGATATGTCAAGTGGCAGATATATCGACTGTTTCGCTCCGGAAAAGATGCAAAGAGATCAAGGCTACGCTAGGAATTTGACATGAACAGAGAGATCTTTTGCATTCTTGATGGGGTCAAGTTGTGCTGCATTTAGCATAACATAAGCCGCCGCGGAATTAGGATAGACGTCTGTACAAGAAAATAGCGTCATGATCATATTGTCATGATCGAGTCTAAACCCTTGGCAGGGCTCATGTCCCCTGATTACTGCTTTAGTGCCTGTCGCTTGCAACCAGGTACGAGTCACACTGGGCCCGAAATATCTCCCAAGGCCACGTCTTGATCTCTCTTGGCCTTTGTTTTCGTCAATCTGCCGTGGATCGTTCCATAATATCTCTTCAAGCACACTGTTTCTGACCTGGCTTTCATGAGCAAAGGCTATCGACTCTCTAAAGTTTTCAGCGGCTGCCTCTTTGGTGGGGAGCCCGCCATGCACTAAGAGTAACTTCTGCCTTACCACTGTTGCAAGCGTCAGCAGTCTGAACATTGATAGTATCTCTTTATAGATCTCTCTCCAGCGATTCCCAAAGCGATCTTCTATCTCGTAGGGAAAATCATGCGGAGAAAAAGGGAACTCTGCAGGGGCCTCATGGTTCCCCCTCATCACTATAACCGAGTCAGGATATATGCTTTTCAGATAGCATACTGAATATATTATACTGAGCGAATCACTCCCCCTATCAACATAATCTCCAAGAAATACAAGTTTGTTCAGTTCCTTTGATAGGAATTGCTTATAGTTGATTTCAGAAAGAATCCGAAAAAGCGACTTTGAATCGCCGTGGAGGTCGCTTATTATCACCAAGTTTTCTAAATCATAAACTTCCACCAGGCCGCCATTTATTCGGCCCCCGGCTATGCTTTTCTTTCGCCTTCCTGCCTGCAGCGTGTATTCTGCTTGCCTAATTCTGTGTATAAATTCGGAAGCGTCAGCATTTTTTGCGTACTCGGCAAGCTGCAACGTAATATCCTTTTCTAGGATGGCAGTTAAATGTATTACACGTTGGAATATATTTAGTAAAGGTGTGTGTATAATCACAAGAAAATAAAGGAGCAATCCATCGTTTCTATCAATGTAAAGCTACTTCTTGTGGCTCTGTCATATATGCAGAGCTCTGTCATATATGCAGAGCTATTAGCGTAACACACTCCAATAACTCAAGCGTTCGATCAAGGATGACAATATTTGATACATAATCGTGATGCGCACCTAGGAATCTTCTAGCTTCTTGTTGGGTGAGAAAGTATGTTTAACATTAAATCCAATAGGATTTGAGTTTCTGTATTAAGTTGCCATTAAATGCTGCAGGCTGGAGTAACAGAGGATGGCTGGAGATAATAGAATTCATACTACTAATGTGTGAGAATGGGGCCAGGAAGACGCATGTCATGTATCGGTGCAATCTGAACTCCAAGCAGATAAACCAGTATCTTGAATTCCTGCTCGACAGCGGAATGCTTGAGATAATACAGGAGCGACCGAATTCAAAGCGGTACATATACAAGACGACTGATCTCGGTAAAAAATTCATTGCTCATTATAAGCAACTGGCGGCGCTCTTTACCAAGGCTCCCCCTCCTTCGCTTGCATAGATGACTGATCAGGATATATATGTTACAATTGTTGGGAACAATTAAATAAAATATTACCTTATTATATACTTCTACTAGAAATAGTGATAGGCATTATATGAAATGTATGCGGAGTTGACTCCGCTTAAATGAAGAACCGCAGTCGCTACGAAGTCATCGCCGCAATATTAAAGTCTGTAAACAAAGAAGAGACCCGCACTAAGATTATGTATAAAGCAATGCTGAGCAATGACCAGTGCAAGCTATACTTGGACTCGCTTATCAAAAGCGGCCTTGTTCACGAAGTGAACAATGGGGACAAAACCCTTTATAGGATAACACCGAAGGGAAGCAGATTCCTATCCTATTATGACCAGATGAAGGAACTCCTCCCTGTGGGCATTGAAGAGAATTTGGCAGATGAGTACTACCACCTGAGCACCTGATCACACTACTGCCTTTAGGCTCATCTGGGATTGTCTATCAAATATCAGAGAATACAAATTGGATGATGGAACAAGCGATTGCAGAAACAGGGTGTCATTTATTATCATGAATCGCAGGTGAATGTTTGAAAGTTCTGAAACAAGTTCGAGTATATCCGCTTGTGAGGGTGTGAGCACCGCTATTGAAAGGTCTGCATGGGCCATTATGCGTGATAGTACGTTCTTCATTCCGTTTCTCAATTTTCTTGCTCTATGTAGACTCTGTATAGCCTCTGTCCACATTATATTAAGAAGAAGCTTGTCGCGATGTCTTTGTTTCATCTTGACGAGAGCTGCAAGGAGCTGATCGGAGTTCTCATTTTTGCTTGGCGATATTATGTTATTGGATATTTTGTATGGTTTGCCTGTCCACAATATTTTGAAAAGGCTCTTCTTGCCGGCAGGCAGAAATGTCTCGAAGAAGCGCAATATTGAAGAGGGCTCGATCCAGTTAACAGACTGTAATAGCACTGGGTTTCCATTCGAAACAAAGTTTGATACAATCCTTTGGAGAAATATCATTGCAATTGTCATGTTTACATGTGAGTCCAGCTCAAGAAGAACCAGACCCTTCCTTGGAAAGCCGCTGCCAAGTGAAGCATCCAGCATAGGGTATCCGCTTCCGATATTGTCACCTGTTGAAAGCTCCGAGACTTCGACTGCACCGCTTTTGAGTGGCTCGAACTTGATTGGCTGATAGGGCGCAAAACTATGGAATATGCTGTTTTCGAGCGTATAGAGGTAAGACGGACGCTTTATCCGTGTGCCCCGTAGCTTCTGAAGAAAGATTTCCCTCATTTTTACATTGTTGTAATAGCTCTGCTTCAGCTCAACTATGCCGTCCACCAGAAAGTCAAGCGTAGTGTCAGCTGGCTGCTCGCTTATGAATATGAGTTTCGCACCAGCCCTTTCCCTCCATGTCTGAAGCACCCTTTCGTTATTAAGGCGAGCCTCTCTGTCCATGAAAGACGCAATTGCGTCCCAGCTGTCGATTATGATTATAGGGGACTTGATGTCCATCAGCTGGTTTGTAATGCGCTCAAAGAGGGACTCGGGTTCGTCTAGCCTTGCATCCTCAAAACTTGACATCACTTCATGATCTCGGGCCAGGCTTGTGCCTCGAGGCTGCTTAGACTGCCCGATAAGGTCCTTCAGCCACGGGTAGTATTGGAAGAGCTGCTTTGGTGATATTCTCGTCGAGATGTAGAAGAAGTTGTTCTTCTTGATTCCAAGCACATTTAAGATAGTAAGTGCAAGCGTGGTCTTGCCAGTTCCAGCAAATCCCTTTATTAAAAGTGAGTATGTGTCGCGTTGTATAAAGTGCAAAAGGTCCTCTGGTATATGCGATGGGCTATCACCATTTGTACCCTTAAAGCTTACATAGCTTTCTGTCACGTATTATTCACCACAATCGTCTTCTCTTAAGGCCCCTTTGATACGAATTAATTGTTAATGATATATAGCTATCCTATTAAGGAAAGCATATCTTTGACACAACCCAAATCCAACAACAACAACAATATAGGATATAGTTTCATCTCATGAAACTCGGCCTCAAAATCGAAAAGTCTTGAGCCGGGGATCGTGCAGGTGGCTGATTAGTGTACCAGTAAGAGCGCATGATATACCATGCCGAAGAGATGGTGCTATATTTGAGATTCCCAGAGTTAGGCGAACTCCAGCAGAGCAAGCTCTTTCCTCAATATGGAATCATGTGCGCTTTCTAAGTGCAGATAAGTTAGAACTCGTGCAAAGTGTAAGCGGTTTGCAACAGCTTGTAAGGATAGACACAAAATGTGTCCTATTTTGAGTGCACTGTCACATAAAGCATCATTGTAGTATATGATCATATACTCTTCTTGTTTGTTATCTAAGATACAAGAAACGAGTAACATATTTATTGTAATCGGATAAAAGTCTTCTAAGTAAAGCTATGGTGATTAACGAGGAATTGCTCGCAGCCAGAAAAAAGGTTGCACAAAGAAGACCCAAGTTCATCAGGCAGGAGAGTTGGAGGTACGATAGGCTCGCCGAAAACTGGAGGAAACCTAAGGGCAAGGACAATAAGATGAGAAAGCAAAAGTCAGGAATGCCAGCCATTGTCAAGGTCGGCTACAGGGGCCCGAGAGCAGCAAGAGGTCTTCACCCATCTGGATATAGTGATAACCTTGTTCATAACACTGCTGAGTTGGCTAAGCTTGATCCGAAAAAGGACGCAGCTAGGATTGGCCACACCGTCGGAAAGAAGAAAAGGATTGAGATAATTAACAAGGCTGTCGAACTTGGCATCAAGGTGCTCAATCCCAGTAACCTAATATCTAAAATGCAAAAAGAAAAGGAGAAGAAAAAAGAGTAACATGGTAGTCAACATTGCAAAAAAGCGCCAGCTGGTAGCAAGGATTCTCAATGTGGGAGCCAACAGAGTTCGCTTTGAGCCCGATAGACTTGAAGACATCGCCGACTCGATCACTAGGGAGAATATACGCTCACTTGTCAAGAGCGGCGCAATTTGGACAGTCCAACCTAAGGGAAGCTCAAGAGGTAGAGCAATTAAGAAACGGTCTGTCTGGAAGGTTCATGGCAAGGGCCCGGGCTCAAAGAAGGGTAAGAAGACTGCAAGGGTTGGTAAGAAAGAGGTCTATGTGGTGAGGACAAGGTCTATGCGTTACCATTTAAAAGTGATCAAGGAAAGAAAGGATATTACCAACGATATGTACTGGCACCTCTACAAGAAGGTCAATGGTGGTCAGGTGAGATCACTTGCGCATCTACGAGAGCTGGTAAAAGAGGCCAAGTCTTCGTAGCGCAATTTCTGAAGCGGAATTCTGTATTTCGCAAACTCTGCGGTACTGTCGCCAATAAAGCACAGGCCTTCTTTCTTTAGTAATTCTTTTTTTCGTACCTTGCCAAAAGCATAGCCGCCTATATTGCCATCTGACTTGATGACTCTATGACAGGGAGTCACAATTGGGTTTGGGTTCTTGTTCAAAATCCTTCCAATCACACGAGATGCACGGGGATGTCCAAGAGCTCTAGCAATATCACCATAAGTTGTGACTTTGCCTTCTGGAATTTGAGCCAGTATGTCATAGACGTGGCTTGCTTTTAGCGGCCGCAGTTTCATAAGATATCTGAGGGCAGGCAGGTATATAAGATACCGCGTTTAGACCTTGTAAAGTTCGAGAGAGGTCTTCTTAACGATTTTGAGTATCCGATCCTTCTCCCTTCCCAAGCCTTTGCTGTCCAGTACAATATGTGTCACCTTCTCTACGCTCTTTTCAATCATCTGGTTTAACATCGCATCATCGATTGCTTCAAGATTGTGCTTTGAGGCTACTGCTGCAAGACCAAATTTTGACTCGAGTAAGAGTTTGCTAAACTTTTTTGGATAGTGCGTGCCTCCAAGCGCTATGCCAACTTTTTCGCAGCGCTCAAACCCATTCTGAAGTATATCAAGCAGGGTATCACATATGACTGCTGCCGCGTTTTCGTCGGCCCACTGCTTTTCCGACGATCCCAACTCTACAAATAATACAGGCTTATTGAGTGATGTGGGTCCATGATGTGTTGCTTCTATTATAATCTCATATTCTGGAACCTTTTGTTTCGCAGCGCTTATGGCCTTTAGATATCCTTTCTGCAGACTAGGATAGGAGATTGCTATCTGTCGAGGATTGCCGCCATAAGAGTTGTCTGCAGAAAAATTGCCGGTGAAGTGACATGTAAGCGTTGGGATTGAGCTGTGCGACCTATGCTTTGAAAGGAAAATGAACACATCGGCGCGCGAATATAGATGATTAATGTTTTCCAAGGTGAGCAAATTGCCAGAAAAAATATGAAGTTGGATATTCTTGTGGCGCAGCGACCGGTATGACTCGCCGTCGGCGTCTCCTCTCTTACTCTCACTTGCAAATTCAGCGTTTCTTATCAGATAGCGGCTCATCGTCGTGCCTGCCAAGTCATGACCAGAGGTTACTAGGACACAATGATCGTTCAACTTACAGCGTCTACAGACAGTACTAATTTTAGCCTTGTCCCATCGTGGCAGTAAAGTAAGCAAAAGAACAGATGGTAATATCTGAAGGCCATGATGGCGCTAGCGGCACTCTAATCCAAGAACGAGGAGATATTTGATGTATGCTGATAGCTGATGGCACAACAAATTTGTCTTCGAAGATTGAACACGGATGATCAAGTCAGTGAAGCTACAACTAAAGGAACAACTATTTGTATTACGAAAATATAGATCATGAAGGAACCGTAAAATTCATTGCTTTTAATAATTAAAAAGAAGGATGTCGAAAGCAAGCACATTACAAAAACTAGGCTAGGATGTTGTAGATTAAAGATCTTTTGGGCCTGCATGCTCCCTCAAGTAGGATATAACAGCTTGGCTTCACTTGCGCAAACTTGAAGGACATAGCGTGAAAGGACATTTTGAAATTACTAGGCTTTCAAAATTTGAGAATTCAGTTGTTCCTATTATACTGATATATATATGTGTGTGTGGGTGCCTTTATTGAAATGAATGGTCAATATTGCAAGAAATTCAAAGGTCTTAAATACCATGATAGGATGGTGCGTCGTATCTTTGAATAAATTACATAAGAGAGAGATATAAAAAGATGCTAGCCAAAAGTAATACCCTACTTAGGATTTAGACAGGAGAATTACGAACCGCTAGGTAATCAAAGAACAGCCGTAAATGTTAGTAGTGCTAGTGATGTAATATCTATAAGAAGATCCTGGATCCTCTGTGTAAGAATTGCAATTTCATTGTAGTTATGCCTGAGTAAATTTATAAAATGCATCGGACCTTTGCATAGCAAACAAGATGAACAATAGAATAGAAGAGGCCCAAGAAGATGAGAAGGGTCATGAGGAAATTGAATTTGAAGATGATATTAATGAGAATCCTAATTTTGTAGAACCACAAGTAACCTCCGAAAAACATACTAGTGCAAGCTCCGGTGAATCTCAAATCGAGAAGCCAAGACCAGAAACGGAAGAGGAGGATCTGGCCTCAACTGTCGAGGCACGTGAAAGTTCACCTTCTGTTTCCTCGGCGGTAGCACCACCACCACAACCAAACCAGGAGGGTGTACAATCCTCAACTGACTCCAAGTTCTTTGCCATCCGCACGACAGGAGGTCAGGAACGGGTAGTTGCAAATCTACTGCAGACAAGGGCGAACTCCAAGAAATTATTAATTCGCTCCATCATTGTGCTTGACAGCTTTAAGGGTTACATCATTGTGGAGGCGCCAGATTCCAATGTTGCATATGAGGCACTTGCAGGAATAAGGCATGTCCGCGGCCAGATTAGGGGCGATCTGCCTTTCAAGGACATAGAAGGATACCTAGTGAAGAAGCCTGTAGTATCAGAGCTTAGCACAAATGATACTGTCGAAGTGATTGCGGGCCCATTCAAATCTATGAAGGCCAAGATAACCCGCGTAGACTATGAAAAGCAAGAAGCAACAGTTGTTCTGCTTGATTCACCATACCAGATACCGGTAACTGTTGACGCAAACTACCTCAAAAGGTTAGCCCATTAGGCAATTACTGCATAGAACTGAACGATTAAATAAAGAAATGTAGCCAAATTCATTGTTTAACTTTCTGGTGTTATAGTTGATTGTCGACCTGAACATAAAGGGTAAACATGCAGTAGTTATAGGGGGCGGAACTGAGGGCATCAGAAAAGTGCGCGGACTCTTGGGCCAAGATTGTAAAATAACGGTAATAAGTAACAGGGCTAACCGCTTTCTGATTGAGCAGGCTGCTCAAGGCAAGATCAAGCTCGTTAAGGCAAAGCTCCATGACGCCAATATACTTGACAATTACAGTGATGCATTTTTGGTGCTAGCGGCAACCAATGACAGAGAGCTCAATCGCAGGCTCATAGAAAAGGGTCGATTGATAAAGGCATTTGTTTACGCTGCAGACGATCCGGCTGTAAGCGACTTTTCCTATGCTTCCATTGTCAACATTGAGGGGATAGTGCAGGTGGCAATTTCAACTTCTGGCAAGAGCCCGCTAATGGCGCGGAAAATTAGGATAAAGGCAGAGCGGATACTGCGCAGGATAATCAAGAAGGCAGATATTGAAAACGCCAGGCTTCAAGAATTTGCTCGGCAAGCAGCACGACCGCACATTAAGACAGTAGGTGAGCGTAAAGAGTTCCTCTATTCCGTGATAAAAAACAGAGAAATCCAGAACCTTATTAAGGAAGACAAGATTGAAGATGCTAAAAGCGCGACGTTACAGCTGTTACAGAAATGGGAGAAAAAAGACAGAACATGACAGTAACTATCAAAACCACACCAGAAACACGAGTTGGTCTAGCTCGGATCGTCAACGCAAGGGTTACCTATCGCAATGCTCCCATGCATCTGCTGGAAAAGTTCACGTTCAAAGATATTGATAAGGCACATAAGGTCTTTATTGAGAGGGCAGGCTTTGATGAATGTGTCATTTTGCAGACATGCAATAGGGTTGAAATTTTTGGTGCAGCAAAAGACCCCGATGAGCACAAGCTCCTTGAGGAGTGGGTTTCTGCCACGGGCCTGTCAGAAAAGGACTTAGACAGCATAGAAATCAATAGAGGCAAGGAGGCAATTGTGCATCTGATGAGGCTTGCCTCAGGCCTTGAGTCCCTGGTTGTAGGCGAAGACCAGATTTTGGGCCAAGTGAGACGGGCCTTTGAGTTTTCACGCGCTCATCGCTATGCAAGCGCCAACCTGTCGGTCGTATTTGATAGAGCCCTGAAGGCCGGAAGCAGGATTAGGACTACCACTGGTATAAACAAGGGCAATGTTTCAATTGCATCGGTAGCTGTGAACCTTGGCGAAGAATACTTTGATGACTTAAAGAACAAGACTGTCCTGTTGATAGGTACTGGAGAAGCTGCAAGCCTTGTGGCAAAGGTACTCAAAAGGCGCGATGTCAATTTTATGATAGCGAGCAGAGTTCCTGAAAGGGCACACGCATTTGCGGATACTGTCGCAGGGATTCCGATCGCTTTTGACACCGCTCTAGAAATGCTACGTATAGTCGACGTGATATTTACAGCAACTATGGCTCCCTACCGCCTAATCACTTACGAAAGGATAGAGAATGCGATGAAGAAAAGAAAGGGCAGGAGTAGTAGTATGATGATCTTTGATCTGTCAAATCCAAGGACAGTGGACGAAAGAGTTGCAACTATCCGTGGCGTCAAACTAATAAACATGGATCAGATCGCTGAGCTCGTTGGCAAGAATATGCGCTCCCGTATGAAGGAGGTCAATTCTGCCGAGAAGTTGATAAACGACGAAATGAAGTCATTTGACACAGTCGTAAAGAGAATGAAGGCTGAGCCCATTGTGATGGCGGCGTTCAGGAACGTTGATATGATAAGGGAGCGAGAATTGAAAAAGGCCTTTACTATGATTGGAAAAAAGTTGGCACCTGAGGAAGCCAGGGTCATAGAGCAGCTTTCCTATGCTATTGTTGAGGGTGTCCTATCAATCCCCATGAATAATCTGCGAAAAGAGATAGAGGAAGGCGGCAATGAAGAGCTGATGAAAATAGTGGCCAAGTTGTTCAAGTATGAAGAAAACCAAGATCAACAGCGGCATTAATTCTTTTCCAAATGTAAGACTTCGCCGTCTAAGGACAACGGCTGCAGTGAGGGATCTGCTGCAAGAGACACGCCTTTCACCTAAAGATCTAATAGCTCCGATCTTCGTTCAGGAAGGATTAAAGAAGACACAAGAGATACCCTCGATGCCAGACGTCCAGCGCATGCCACTCTCCAAACTTGTTGTGGAGGTTGATCGCATAATGGAGCTTGGTATCAGCGCAATCATCCTATTCGGCTTGCCTTTGCAGAAGGACGCAAATGCAAAATCAGCATTTGATGGCGGCGGCATAGTGCAGAAGTCAATTGAGCTCTTGCGCAAGCAGTTTGGTAGCAAAGTGGCGATAATTACCGATGTTTGCCTGTGCCAATATACTTCCCACGGGCATTGCGGTCTTGTACTAAACAAAAACATAGACAATGACAAAACCATTGATGCTTTGGCAAAGGTGGCTGTCAGCCACGCGAGGGCTGGTGCAGATATCGTGGCACCTTCTGCAATGATGGACGGTCAGGTTCAAGCATTGCGTACTGCCCTAGACAATGCTGGATTTGCGGACGTGGCAATAATGGGATACTCGGCCAAGCAGGCATCCCCGCTTTACGCTCCATTTCGCGATGCAGCTTATTCGGCACCTGAATTTGGCGACAGACGCACATACCAGATGCCTTTCTCAAATGCAAGGGAAGCTATGCGTGAAATAGAGACAGATATTGCAGAGGGTGTTGACATTGTCATGATTAAGCCCGCCATACCATACCTCGATCTTGTGTACACTGCTAGGCAGACCACTTGTGTCCCTATATGTGCTTACAGTGTATCTGGAGAGTATGCGCTGATCAAGGCGGCTGCTATAAAGGGCTGGATCGACGAAAACTCGGTCATGACTGAGTTCATAACATCTATAAAACGAGCGGGTGCCAACATGATAATTACGTACCATGCAAAGAAGATGGCTGAGCTACTCAACAGGTAACACTAGAAGTTCATCTTTTTAAATCGGCATGCGGCATGAAAATCATATCCAAGATGTTTGCGACTGATTCAGCCTCTGAAAGGGCTACTAGCATAGAGGACTACCAAAATACATGTAGCGAGTTCATTACAGACATTAGTCGTGACTATATGGACTGGATTGAGCGATATCAGTTGGGCGAGCAGGAAACTGCAAGAAGAAAGGCAACAATAAACCACATAGTCAGGACCACCAATGACTGGATTGTAAAATATGGCACTACCATCAAAAAGGTCGACATCGTAATGAATGACGGCGTAAACAAGATGGCAGAGAACACTGCAGGGTATCCTTTCCAGTTCGATGTCCTCGTAAACAGCATGAGGCGCTTCACAACTCACCCTGTAGGCGAAGTACGGGTTAACATCAAGGCAACCCCAAGACCTGGCAGGCTTGCGCGGATTGGCAACTACCAGAAAAATCAATTGTTGCTCATAAATTCCAGCTCACCAGTCAGATTCTCTATAAGCAAAGAGAGCATGAAAGGCGGCGACATCCTAGATGACTACATCATAATTGATGCCAATAACTGCCAGAGCCATGATCTCATTTCTCTTACACCCGTGGTGGAAGAAGTCGAGGGGGAGTCTGTAACAGATAGTAGAGGTTACACTACAATAATACTGCTCCTGTAGACACGTACGCTTTAAATAACCTTATAGTGTCGATCGTTTCCGAGCGACGGTCGTCCAGTTTGGTCTAGGACATCAGATTGCCAATCTGGTAACCCGGGTTCAAATCCCGGCCGTCGCATTTTTCATAATCTCCTTTATGTCAATGTTCTGTAGCTTATCTATCTCCTTGTCAAACCACTCTTCTACCTGCTCAGGATTAGTTCTCACCTTGACCTTCATCTCCTCTAACTCTGCTTTCCTAGCCTTGGCTTTCTCTTCTACCTGGGGGATGTAGGCAGATGTCACGCTTTCAATCATTTTCTCCATGAATTTGTCCAGCATCTCTCTAGAACAACCCAATTAGTACTTGTAGCAGGATTATTAGCACTATTATGCCCAGCACAACCCAGATAATAGTCCAAATCGTAGAAGCCATTTCACTGGTTGTTGTTTAACATTTCATATAAGGGCAACACAATAATCCTCTAGACGGCGATTCTGCCCGGAATACTTTCTAAGTCTTATTGAGCACTTCCGCATGCACAATAGCCAAACTCGTCTATCCGCTTGTTGCAAGTCGGGCACCGATCGCCATATTCTATTTCCCATGCATGCTTGCCATAGAGCTGGTAATGGGTGTCTATCTCAAGAGGGACTCCTTGATCGTCCTGTTGTCTTTTACGGTGCGACTGCGTCATCATTTTCATTTGCCCGATAGACATTATTAACGCTGCTTTTTCAAGTTGGCTTTGATTATTTCAAGTGCGCGCTCTGCAGCATCCTTTTTTGGTAACTGGATCATGAAGAGGTTTTGTGAATTGAGGCGGTCTTGTGAGTCTGGCGCGAGTGAAATCATTCCGCTTTCTGCTAGTGCTTCAAAGAACTCAACCATGTCATTTGCGTATAGCAAAAAATTTTGTTCGAATTCAGTATCGAGCAGCCTTACTTGGACGTCGACAAATACATCTTGCCCATCATAAAATATGTCAAGTAGCGTGTCTGCCCGGACTTTTCTGTCATAAACGTTATGCAGTATTTGTTCATATATTTGCGGACTCATCATAATGCAGGGCACCTTGGTACCGGAAAACTCGACGAGTGTGGCTCCCTCTGTGTGGAGGTTAGCCTTAAACTCTTCTAGCGTGCTAAAGTTTCTCTTAGGCATCTACTGATTTTCCCTTATAGTCTCTGGAAAATAATCTTTCAGGTCTATGTTTTGTTGCATCTTTTTGTACACGTATTCATGGTTCTTACAGAGGTAAAATGGCATTTGCTGAGAGTGCAGACCATCATATCGCCTTTCTTGCTTGACAAGCTCAAGCTGAACTACAAAGTCGGCCCTGTTGCCGCATATGTTGCATTTAAAGTGCGGATCGCCATCCATTTGCACCCTCTCTTCGCGATCAGTGTTGTTAGATCGTTCATAAAAGAGTTTGTAACAAAGCAGTATATTATTTCCTTACGTGTTCTATTATAGAATAAGTAGGACGTCTATATATTAGCGCTAGAAAGGGCAACGTAAAAAGGAGTTTGTGGGGCCACTATCAGAGTTAACCAGAACAATATCAACCAGATTTGCTTGAGGAATCGATAGAGGAAAAGATACAAGTCTATCCTGATATAGAACCATTCTTCCTTGGTTTGTTTTTTTGAAGTTGCTTGAGGGAACCTAGGTTTGCTTTGCATTTATTAGAATGAGCAGAGAATCATTTCTAGGCAACTTTGGGAGAGTGAAAAAATTACTTAGTGATGTGTATATGACAATTCATAGAAGAAACTTTAGATTATGGATTCTAAAGGTAGCGCAAAAAATAACTACTACTACAACAACCCTTCTGAAGCTACTACCATATTGCATCCCATTAATGCGAAAGATATTGTAGTGTAGCAAGAATCAAAAAGTGGATTTAGAAATCGTTATGGTTGTATAATATCAAATGTCATTGTCATAGAAGATATATGCATATCCGATCTCGTGTATAATAGTAGACATAGATTTGATGGCTTCCAGATCGTCTTATGCTAAATCCCCCATTAGTAACAACTTAAGAGTAGGCAGAAAAGAGAGGCTAGCACAGGCTCATTGACTTTGCAAGTAGAATTGCCCGCTGCGAGTCATCTTGGTGTATCTGATTGTTATTGTACTTGTTGCTAAAGTAAATAAGGTCTATCATCTTGCACCTGTCGATATTGACTAATAAACTTCTTTTTGTACCACTTGTGGTATTGGCATTAGTCAGTATTACTAGCCTATCCACAAAGCTTGTAGACTTTAGTGTATTTGATATCTGCTCAAAGCTCTTAGTATGGTCTTTGTTAATAACGACCGCCACGGCGACCTTGGTGCCGTATAAATCATTGTAAGTTACATCGATTCCATTGCCCTCACCATTGGCCGCATGTGGTCTTGCCACCACTCCTACTTGGTGCGCATAGTTAACGAGATCCTTAACTGCGTTTCTGATACCAGATTCCAGCGTCTGAATGTCATTGCAGTTGCGCCTAATTTTGATAAAATCCGAAATCGGCACATACATCAGGCTACCCCTTATGTGAAGGCCAGGGTACGCATTCTTTATAGTCTCGTCTATAGATTGTTCGTCTATGTTACTAAGGCTGCGTTTCGCTGAGTTCTCAGTAGCGTGGTACATTATGTTGAGCATAGAGCGTACGTTGCGGAAATCTTGGAACTCGTCATAGATAACCCTGATTTTTGCAGCTAGGTCACGTTCATGTTCTTCTGTAAGGCTCTTGCTTACGTCATGATGCCTGATGTATTCAAGCACGATATCTATTATCTCCTCAAGCGTATTAGAGCCAGCAATGTCTATTTTGTAATTGGCCTTTTCCAACCTGTCAAAAACTGAGACTGATGTCCTGCGTATCTCATCGTACGATGCTGGCGTGAATATAAGCATGAGCACCGTTGCCGGTAGATGTGCATTAATTACCGCCTTGATAAGTTCGACTGACTCTTTATCAGAGTCAAACTCGTCTATCTGGAACAGCGTTATCTTATGCAAGAATTTCAGGTTCAGTCTGGCGAGAGATGTCAAGCTTGCTATAATGTCTTCAAGGCTTGCAACATTCTGTGCATCGGTCCTGAATTTGCCTTCAATTACAAGTTTTAATATTGTGATTTCTATAGATGAGAATTCCTTAGAGAGAGTATCATCAATTGCAGCATAGTTGGGGAAAATTTCATATCGCAAGAGCTCAGCTGCCTTGTCTGCCAAACTCTTGCCTTTTATGAAGTCAATAAAGCTATAGTTAAAAATCCTTTTTGCACTTGGCGCATTCTGCTCAGCTCTCTGGAGTAAGTAATCAATAACAGTCTTTCTCAATATTGCAACATACTCATCTGTAAATCCGGCAAGCATAGCGCCATATAGACTATGCATACTACGGGGGGATATCTGTGATAGGTCGGTGTACGAGACAATCGCGCTCTCTGACACTTCCTTGACCCCCTTGGTGTGTAGAGCTAGGTGCGTTTTGCCGGAACCAACATCTTGTATCATAGTAACAAGTCTAAAGTCCTTGTCTATGGCAGTCCCAACACTTATCTTAGAACGAAGGTCTGAAATGCAGGACACCATGGCAGCCTTGGCCTCTTTATGCCTCTTGCCGCCCAAAATCAAGGCGTCACTAAGCGTCGGAGTAGGACTGCTAGGATAGGGGTTGCGGTCTAGCCCATAGGGATACAACTGTCAGATACACCTCACAAACCCATGCAATAGCCCTCTGACCATCACGCCTTCCCGACCACCGGTAGAAAGCTCATACTTATCTTGATGCATGGTAGTCAACTCGCCTACAAGCCGATAGAACTCGTCTGAAGAAATATTGCAGCTGTCACAGATCTTGTTGCGTATGTTAGCTAACTCAATCCATCCTACTGAGGATCCTGAGTTGGCCAACGCGACATCAAATTCTTCTTTAAAATCATGAACGCTCATCGTCCCCATTTGTACCCCGGTTATAGGAACATCACGCGTGAGCATCTGTTGTGCGAGCCATGACTGCTGGTCGTTCTTCATTTCTAACACAACACTTGTAAGGTTTGAAATGTTATTTGCAATTGTTTCAATAGTGCGCACCAGATCTTTACTTGAGCTGCTGACCGACTCATTAACCGATTTGATCATCTCATAAGTTAGCTTGAAACTAGGATCTGAGTTGAGGAGGCTCTGGATATAGTGACTTTTGTGGAAGCAAAAGTATGCGTTGGCTCGCTTGTCAACGAAAACATCACCCTTGCTTATAAGATTCTCTAACGGTGTATCAATGTCTCCCAATTCTCTTCGCAGATCGGTCTTCTTTATTCCAGCCGACCCAAAAGAGAAGATCCTGTTGACAAGTTTTTCCTCTACGGACATGAGGTAAAAGCTCTAAATTGTAATATAAATCCCAATGTAACGGTTAGAAGCAAATTTAGTAAAGAAATTTATACACAACATAAAATCGAAAGGATTAATACTAGCTTATGTAACTCCCTCACGGGATGATGATAATTCTATCTGCATTATGATGAAAGCACTAGGGTATCTGACCTTAAACAGTCTTGTACTGGATTGTTGCAGTTGTTGTTTTGATCTTTCTCAGGACTGCAAATATGGCTATTATGGCAGTTACCCACAAGGCTGCTAATATAATATTGCTGAGAGTGATGTATGTGTATGGTATCACCTCTAGAAGATTTGTCCTGATAGTTCCAGCTGACATATGCATGTCTCTTATTGCTATATTGTAGCTGTAGCTGAGGGGATCCATTGCTGAGGCGATATTCGCTCGAACCACTATGCTATCAAGATTGGATTGGATCAGGGCAAAGTCAGTCTTAGAGGTTGGAAAGAGCCAGACAGGGTTCCCATCTGCTGGTATCAATTCTTGCGTCAGCTCGATGTATTCTGCTAGCTGCTCTGGCGTCTGGGCAGTCTCTGCACGTGCAACGAATCCAATGGCCTTGTCAAGGAGGTACATTGTGTTCTGATACCCAAAATACGCAACGCTTGCACCCATCGTCAGAAAAGCGAGCATCCCTGCAAGCACCAGCTTCTGGTTCAAGGTTCTTGTGGTCCTCCTGCCAGCACTGCTGCCCGTAGCCTTTGTGGAAGCAGTCATAGTCGATGATCCAGTATCAGTAGTATGTCCACCTGTGGTTATGGTACGGGCATAATCTCGGCCTGCAGTTTGCTTTTTATTCCTAAACGATGAGTGCACAATGCTCTGATATGCCACATAAATGAACCCAATTGTTGGAATTGCTATCATGGGAGAATACAGTGGATTTCCAGTGAATATTGAAATGAAAAATGCCATACATCCATAAATCGCAAAGAACATTTCCAAAAGTGTGGTCTTGGTGAAGGGCAGCACGTACTCTTTGTTTTTCCAGTTATCGCTCCTGTTGACAATTCCAAATTTGGGAGTACGTAAGAACTCATTCTTCCTGCCAAAAACTGCATCAAACACTGCGACAGTATTGTTGACTGATAATCCTGTTGAGTAGAACATTAGGAAGAAAAACTGCTGTGCCTTTTCTCGCCATTTTTCGCCACTCCATGTCTTATTGATAATAATGAGATAGCCGCCTGGCCCCATTATAACATACATCAATATTGAGATCAGGGGAGCCCAAGATACTGTATAGAGTTCGTAGTCCATAGCAAGAAGCATTGGAAATATTAGGAACTGAGCAAGGAACAAAGGGTTTATAGTATGCCTTGTAAGTTGTATGAATGCTTGGGTCTTCGTTTCAATTGGGATGTTGCGACGGAGCATTACATCACTCAGTAGTTTAAGTGCCAGCTGTATCGAGCCCTTCGCCCATCGAAACTGCTGTCGCTTTGCCGCATTCATTTGCACCGGCAGTTCTGCATCGACAACAACATCTTCCAGAAAGAGACATCTCCAACCCTTCATTTGAACCCTGTAGCTTAGGTCAAGATCTTCGACAAGGGTGCTAGTATGCCATCCCCCTGCCTCGTTGATGCATGAAGTTCTCCAGATACCCGCTGTGCCATTGAAGTTCATATACAGGTGGGTAAGACTCTTGGCCTTTTGCTCAATCAGAAAGTGCAGATCAAGCAATACTGCCTGTGCCTCCGTAAGCGTAGAGTAGTTTTCGTTAACGTGGCCCCACTTGCACTGTACAAGACCGAGCTTGAGGTCAGCGTAGAAGTGCCCAATAGCACTCTTTAGAAACCATGTTGGCGGGATAAAGTCAGCGTCAAATATTGCGACAAATTCTCCCTTGGCATATTTTATGCCTTCTTTGAGAGCGCCTGCCTTGTACCCTGTTCGATCTTTTCGCCGCACATGGACAATATCAAATCCTTTAAACCTGTACTCATCGACAATTGATCTTATCAAATCGACTGTGTCATCATCTGAATCGTCCAAAACTTGGATCTGCAACCTATCTTTTGGGTAATCCATCCGGCAGACGGCGTCTATCAGGCGCTTTACAACGTATTTTTCGTTGTACATCGGTAGCTGTATCGTGACTACTGGAAGAGCGGTTGGAAGATCTACTCTTTGGCGCCTTTTCCTTTCATGTCGAATGTTGTTGCGAGAGTGATACGCAAGGTAGTAGAAATTGAGCGTGTATACCATCAAGATCCAACCAACGGTTAAGAATATGACGTAAAGGAATGCCCCTAGTCCAAACATGGTATCGGCTCTTTGAAGAGATACCTCTCTATTTATAGATACTTGCACCAGAAAGTTAGCCTTTCTGGAATATCTTGACTGCCTGAGGCGGACAGACATTTTCACATGCCATACAGAATATACAGTCCTTTTCTCTTATCATGAAAGCCTTTTTGTCAGATGCAGGATGGCCAGGCGTTTCAAGCCATTCATAGACATTG
>DASUUV010000075.1:0-12042 GCA_036373895.1 Nitrososphaera sp.
ATATTTATCATTCAATCCCGGCCAAATTCTTCCAGAGTGGGCCATAATGTATTATTCCGGCACTCGGCCTCATATCATGGTCAATACTTTGCTCATACTGCCGAGCCTATGGTGCACCTGAAATCGGATCTCGATGCTGAATGCAAAAGAGGGGCTCTGCACGTATGCCAAAAAAGAAGCCTCAGCATCAATGGTCGCCGGTCTCAACTCAAGAAACATCATCAGATAAGAGCAAAAGAAAGAGATGACACGAATATGAAAGAACAACTATGTCAGCTCATCATATACATATATAATACCTCCATTATACCACTGAGACGATGCGGAAACGTGAGGTCCGAAAAACTCATGCTTACAGTGCTCAGAGGTCAGGCAGCAAGAAATACGCCAAGGTAGAAAGGCGAAAACGCAGAAAGCCAAGGTAAAATTGTTCGTGTTTATTATTATTATTGAGCTAGCATAAACTTTATATAATAGAATAAAATATTTATATAGGCGGGCTAGGATAGCCAAAGATTTGGTGAGATTATGGTAAAAGATATTTCTGTGTTTGGTGATCGCTGCCCTCGTTGCGGCAGGGGTTCGATGGTAACTGATAATTCTAGCGGAGAGATGTTTTGCGGTAATTGTGGTTTTGTTGTAAGTGAAAGAATAGAGGAGCTGGGACCTGAATGGCGCGCCTTCTCAAAAGAAGAGCATGAAGATAGAAGCAGAACTGGCATCCCAACATCCCTTGCCATGCATGATATGGGACTTGCAACCATAATTGGCCCTGTTGACAAAGATGCATCAGGCAAGCCTCTCTCAGCCTCAATGAAGAGCACTATTGAAAGGCTCAGGACATGGGACAGCAGAAGCCAGGTGCATGAACCGGTAGACCGCAATTTTCGTCAGGCATTCTCTGAGCTCGATAGGCTCAAGGATAAACTGGCAGTCGGGGATGCAGTCATTGAAAAAGCAGCCTATGTCTACCGCAAGGCACTTGAGAAGGGGCTTGTGCGTGGGCGCTCCATATCTGCCTTAGTAGCAGCTGCTCTGTATGCAGCATGCCGTGACACGGAAACTCCTAGGACACTTAAAGACATTGCAAATGCAAGCAATATCAAGAAAAAGGATGTAGCAAGGTGCTATCGATTACTCATAAGAGAGTTAGATCTTAAAATGCCTGTAGTAGATCCAGTAAAATGTGTCGCAAGGATTGCAAGCAAAGCCGGCCTGTCAGAGAGGACAAAGCGCAAAGCGCTTGAAATCCTGAAAAAAGCAGAGGAAGGCAAGATCTCTGCTGGTAAGGACCCAATGGGGCTAGCTGCAGCAGCGCTATATGTTGCGTGCGTAATGAATGGCGAAAATAAGACTCAGAAAGATGTGGCGGAAGCGGCCGGCGTCACAGAGGTAACGATCAGGAACCGCTACAAGGGGCTCAAGACCCACCTCAGGCTCTGAGAGAATCAACTAGCTTTTTTCTTTCTTCTATCAGTTCTTCCATAGTATCTATCAAATCAGATAGCTTTAGCGAGTTCAATTCCGATTCGATCATCCCGAGACAAATGACAATGTCTGCGTCTATTGACAGTAACCGATCAAGTTCCTTTCCTCGCACTATACCGTTTGGCGTAAGTACCTTAGTATAACTTTCTGACATTGCCTGCGAAATCTTTGAGACGATGTCTTCAAGCTTGCTATTTAATTTAAGCGACTTTTTTATCGCGTGTACCTTTGTCTTTATGTTGTGGCTGGTCAGCCTATCAAGGGCACGCATTTCTACGTAACTTGATCTACCGGTAGTCATTCCCTTTTGTGCAATAGAAGCAATCCGTACCGTTTCATCGATATGACTCTCCAGCCTTCGCTGTCCTCTAAAGTTATTCCTAGGCACCAAACAAACTCTAGTCCGGCCGGTTTAAATGCCTTCGTATGGAAATAGTTAAGCGACAGCTCTACAAAAACCATTACTACTGGACTTCTATGGCTTGTTCGTTAAATCCCTTCTTGACAAGATATTCCTTAACGTCATCCCTGTGGTCGCCCTGCAGCATGATAAACCCCTCCTTTACTGTTCCGCCACATGCAAAAGTGCTTTTAAGTTCCTTGACTATTTTGGGCATGTCGCTTTGCTTTGGGTTGATGCCTTCTATAATGGTGCTTGTTTTTGAAAAACGCCTCGTTTCAAGGCGGACGACGATTCGTGCCTCTTCTTTATCCAATTCTCCGCAAGCACACAAATCGTCAGGGAGACCACACTTTTTACAGATAACCGCCATCAGGTAGGCATTTTTCACAAATCATATTAATAAATCTTTAATGAATTAGCATAGACAAGATCTTTTTACATATCTTTTCATTGCATCTGTGATTAATGATCATATCAAAAAATCTGCAAACAGTAGTTATTCTGATCCTTTTATTATAATATAACCAACCCTCCTGTAGCAATACAACATGCACTATTGGATTCAATAATATTTTTGTGTCATGCCTCGAATAGATTATTTTATCGTATCATCCTCTATATAGCTCTGCAAAAAAAACTGGTGCATTTGGCAACGGATACAAAAAAGAATGCCACAGAGCATATCAGGAATTTCCTTTTTATTGATAAATACTATAACAAATACAGTATAAACAGTGAAAAGGACGGCTCCCCAAACTTATGACTAAGTCATTTATATTGATAGAGGTGGAAGAGGACCTAAAGGAAGTGGTAAAAGACGCTATCGGAAAACATCCAGCTGTTTCCGGCGTGTATACAGTTGTTGATGGCGGTGATGAGGAGAGCGTCATCTATGATATAATCGTAAAGGTTGAAGCAGACACAAGGAGAGAACTTGATGAAGCAGAGTCCGAAATACGAACTCGTAAAGAAGTTAGGTCCACGCTTACTCTGGAGGTTATAGAAAAAGATGATACAGCGATTAGGAGCAAGAATAAGTCCTTGCAAATCTGATCGAATTGTTTTTCAAAGAACCTTTCAGATTAACGAGCGTATATGACTTTATATATCCAGGGTCTGATTATGTGATGAGCACCGCAAATGCTTTATGACCGACTGCATATGCAAGATAATGTTCTACGCTCATTCCTTACTACAACCTTTTGGCTGCATTTTCTGATCCTTTTTTTCCATATACAAAAAAAGTAAAATCGTTATAATCGCAGTAAAGGCATGGAAATCTTCAGCCACTTCATATAGAAGAATGTGAGCAAGGCTGGCAGGCTGGCAGGCTGGCTGGCTTCTTTGATCAGACAAAAAAGAAATTACGATGGCATTCGCTAGCTAACCTCTGTGACAACCTTATTATGCATATCTTGCAGATGCAATTGGCACAACGATCTGACCCAACTAGAGCAAGTCAAAAAGGAACTGAAGCATAAAGAAAAAATTTGTCAGCAGCAAATATTCTACCATGGCTTCTTCTGAAGATAATAATGTTGTCAGCAGAATCAAGACCGGAGCATCTCTTCTAGCAAAAGGAGGAACGCTTACTAGCGAGCCATGTCATAAATGCAGCGGAGTCCAAGTGCGCCTTGGAGACAAAATTACTTGCATCAATTGTGGCAATGAGGTAAATACAGGAGGAGGAGGCGGCACTCAGCCAAAGGCAGAACGAGACAAGACAGTGCCAGCGCGAAGGCCGGCATTATTGACATCAGCTGCATCTCTAATTGAAGAAAAGATCGCTTTGCTCGCATCAGAAATAAGGGTCGAGAATGACATTTCGATGCAGAGGCAAAAGGCGGAGCTTCTAGAGAGATATCTTGGGATTTTGGAAAAGACTAAGGATCTCATAGGAGGATCGGCGGAATCTATTTAAGCGTGCGTATAGGCATAAGTGTTGCTATCAATGAGCAGTAAGAAAAAAAATGCTCCGCTCCCTGCTTCAAGCGCGGGTCTTCTGAGGTTTTTTGAAGACGAGACAAGAGGCTTCAAGATCAGGCCGGAGTTTGTGCTGGGGATAACTGGTGCTGTTATCGGAGCATCAATTATGATAAGAATTTTGTTCCCTGTCGGTTGAATATGGATGCTTGCACCTCGGCATGACGACGTATCAAACATCCACAGGCACTGGTCTGTTACCAGAATAAATCCTTCCTCTTCTAGGCTATCGTATGCTATCTGGATTGGATGTGCAATAATCATTGTTGTTGTATCGCACGTCTACAATTTTCAGGCAGGGATCGCAAGCCTTGCGCTGTACCTTCCTCTTAGTCTAGTATTCCTTGTGGGCTCTCATTTCCTTGACTATCTTGCACTCCGAGGTACTCCGGTACGCAAATTCTCGAAAATTGCACATGTTTCTGCATTTGCTAACGTATTTTGGTCACTCACTCTTCTTCTAGGAATCGCCGCAGATTTTGTA
The DNA here is from genome assembly GCA_036373895.1 of Nitrososphaera sp. Lineage (GTDB taxonomy): Archaea > Thermoproteota > Nitrososphaeria > Nitrososphaerales > Nitrososphaeraceae > Nitrososphaera. The sequence continues at coordinate 4,359 of DASUUV010000075.1, forward strand.
TTTTCCAAGTCTCCATCAATGGACTATGTTATTGCAGGCATGCTCCTTGCGGTGGGATTCAGGATAGGTTTATTCATTTCAGTATTTGGAGCCAGCACACCTAGGGCAATATTAGTGTCGTGCATACAACCTGTCATCTTTTTCTTTGCGTTTATGCCTCCAGCTTCGTACCCTTCAATCGTGACGCAAGGTTACGCGGGCATCGCGTTTGGGGCAATTCTCCTAGCAATTGGCATAGTATGGACTGTAATCGCTGATAGGGCTGGAAGGCCTGGTGTAAAGAGCACTTTTGGGCTGCTCCGTGCTTTTCTTGTAGCTTGGTCAGAAAACAGAGTAGACATGATCGAAGAACTAATTGAAGCAAAAGCTCACGAAAATCTTATAACAACAAAGGTTATTCGTTTCCTTTTTGCAGGCAACCAGGCGGCTATAGTACTGCCGGACGTACACCCCGGTCCTTTTAGCATGGTAGGGGGAAGTAATCTTCCCTATGTTCTTTACGAAAAATTCTCAAAAAGGGCTCTGGTGATGCATAGCGTCTCAGACCATTCGCTTAACATTCCTTCCAAAAAAGAAGTAGAGAAATATGTCAAAGGCCTAGGAAAAATGATAACAAAGGAAAAGGGGAGTACGTGCAGCGCGCCTGTACAAGTGAAGATAAACAACTCTACTTCAACTGGTGTTGCATTTGGCAATACTGCAATGGTCATGCTGTCGCTTGCCCCCAACGGCATGGAAGACATTCCTCGAGCCGTGAGCAGCGAACTTGAATCCTTTGGCGCAACTATTGGATTTTCTGACGTTTTGGTAGTTGACTGCCATAATGCAATGGGCGAACACCTCGACGATTCTGACAGAAACGATCTGATCGCATCTGCAAAGCAATGCTTGGACCAATTGAAAAAGCAACCCCAAAAGCATTTCAAGGTAGGTTTTGCCAGCATAGACGATGTAGATTACAGAATGGACCGTACAGACGAGTTGGGACAAGGCGGACTTGCGGTACTAGTCTTAAGTATAAATAACAAAAACTATGTCATAGGATGGGCAGACTCAAACAACATGGAGAATACAGCGCGGGACTACATCGTCTCCAAAATAAACAAAAGTAATGCAACAACAACTATGCTGGAGATATGCACTTCTGATACGCACTCAACGTCAGGCAAGAGGACAAGAGAAGGATATTTTGCCCTTGGAACTACCACTGATCTAGACAAGATTGCTACAGCGTATATCCATCTCTGCTTAAACGCAGCAGAGATGGCCGCTGAATCTGCATTTGAGCTTGGTTGTGCCCAATCAGCCATCAAGGTAATGGGCAAAAAGCAGTTTGAGGACTACTCTAGTGCACTTGACAGATCGGTGAATGTAACGAAAATCTTTGTTGCAATCACTGTTGCAGGCTTTATTGCAATGCTAGCCTTATCTTAGCCGCTCGAGGCCGAGGCTACAACATAAATTTCAGGCAAAAAGCCCTTTACATCCATAATAAAAGATCTAAACTTGTGTATCGGTACAAGTGGAACCGCATTGATAAACCTTACCGACTCAGCATGCAATGTCAGCATGACGGGCACGACCTGAGATATCGTTTTCTCATACTTGATTAGCCGCTCAGCTCGTGCGGCCTGCTTTTGGGAAAAATTTGATATCGATGAGAGGTTACTTCGTTTCCAGTGCTTGCAGTCAACTGCTATTGTAAAACCGTCTGAACTGGTTCCAACTACGTCGATTTCCATTCGGGGTTTAGCAAATCTAACGTTAGTCCAGGTGCGGTACCCAAAAGATCTGAGAACCTCAGATGCCAGCTTCTCAAAGTCCTTCCAGGAAAGGTATGTTGATACCTGCTCGATGTCGCCGCCTCTCATCTGAAGTGCAAGCACTGCAGCATGGATCCTGTCAGATCTCGAAAATTTAACCGTGTTTTTAGAAACAGAACCAATGTTGTTAACTTGTAAATAATCAAGCACGCTTTTTGCAACTGACTTACTTGAGATAGCGCAGGCCTGCTGGAAGCTATCAAGGGTCATAACCTTCTCCGGTTCAATCGCTGCAAGCACCTTAACTAGCAAATCAGCATGCATACACATATAGAGCACACACACATGTCCAATCATTGCATCCTCTGATATATTTAAGCCGCGCAACTCTAATAGCAGAGAGCTCACCACCGCTACTACCTCCTGCTAGTTTTTTGTTTGGCATAGTGTATCATGAGGCCTTTTGTCGGGAGGGGGCTTCTGTCTGAGTGTATATATATACCAACCAACCAACTTCGATAAGCACACATATATTATATTTTTCAAGTTATCAGGAGAAGTAGTAAAAATTTGTGGATACCATTCTTTCAACAAGGAAGAGACCGCATCAGCATCATCAGCATCAGCATCATCATCATCAGCATCAGCATCAGCAGCAGAAGCCTTGCTAAGCCTGTCTTCTTAGTTTAGAATTTTGATTTAATAAATTCTAAGCTCCTGGCAGTGACAGTTTTTTCTTCCTTTATGATCTCTAAAACATCCTCTGGAGTATCAATGTCATGCATGAGAGACTTTGAAAACAATCGCTTTACAGGGATGCCAAGTCGGATGGCTGCCGTAACATGCATGTTGTAACTGTCAGCGTCATAAAAAGTGGTAATTATGGAAGGAGGCTTTCTTAACAGCATATTTGTTCCATCGTATCGAAGTGAAGGGCAAATCACTATGCACCTGCTCTCATTTTCAGCCAGCTCACATGCTTTGGAAATGTCGGCTGAATCAAGAAATGGCAAATCATACGGAATAACCATCGTTGCGTCTGCAGCTTCCTTCATACAATAGCTATCAGCCAAGGCGACTGCCGAGTTGACATCTCTCTCCTTTTCTTCGAGCAGGAAATTTGCTCCATACTTTACTGCTATTTCTTCAACACGCTTGTCTGCTGACACTGTGATCACTTGCGTAAGCAGGTGGACGACAGAAAGAATCTGCAGTGTATCTTCCAGCATTAGTAATGAAAGGCGTATCCGGTCGTCCTTATCTAGTATTGATGACAGTCGCGTCTTTGCATTTTCAAACCTTTTTATTGGAACGATGGCGAAGGTCTTCATCATCATCATCATGATTTTAATTTTTTTTTTCAACTATTTTCAAGAGGTGCCTGCCAAGTCTGACTTCATCCCTTCTGGCCTTCATGGTTATGTTAGTTTCATAAACCTGCATGTCAAGGGCCTCAATCTGTAATTTCATGCTATGATCTTCCATAGAAATTATGAACTTGCTAACAAAGTCACGGTAATACTTTGCCACTCCCACCGAGGAATTCTCAAGCCCAAGCGCCCTCATGTATTTTATAGCTGGCCCGCTTACCGCCTTTTTCCCGATCAGCGGCGAAATGGCTACAACTTTGTCTCTGTTTTTCACGAGTTCTTTTCGTAGATCTGAAAGAGCCATGATGGGCCCTATGCTTGAAACGGGGTTTGCGGGTGCGATTACTACAGCTCTGCATCGCTTAATAGCGTCTATGGCTGCAGTATTTGCTCTCGCGCTGTTAGCATTATCGTACCTTACACCGGTTACTGTAGGCCTTCCTTTATGTTTGACCCAAAATTCTTGCAGGTGCATATCACCTCTAGTACTAGTCACAATACTCGTATTCACCTCTCTGTCGGTAGCTGGAATAACTTGGGCACTGATAGAATAGCACTTCCTAAAAAAATCGGTGATCTCAGACAGACTCTTGCCATCCTTCATCATGCTTGTTCGGAGCAAATGGATCGCAAGGTCTTTGTCGCCTAAACCAAACCAAGTCGGGGCACCAATTTTTTTCATCTGCGCCAGGCATTGAAATGAATCACCTTTGATCCCCCAGCCGCGTTTCTGATCAAGCATGTTTGCAAGCCCATAAATTATAGTGTCAATGTCAGGGCATACATATAGGCCATGCATCCATATATTGTCGCCAACATTACAGATTACGATAATATCTTCTTCTTTTTTAATAGCGGCCAGTCCTCTGACCAGTTTTATGGATCCCGTTCCACCCGCAAGAACCGATATCGTCAAATAATGATATTGTAAGTAAATGATGCATTTTATTATATCTGCCGACAGGAGCCTTTTGAATGTAAGAATATATATCAGTTAGAGATGTCCAGTTCACCTTTTGTATACCTCTGGCATGTTGTTGGATCAAAAATCTGCGAAACCATCTACCCATGATAAATAGGTCTTCTTCTTCTACTTCTCCTTTTAATGCCTTGAATTAAAAGAGAAATGAGTGTATGAGACAGAGTAGTCATGTATAATGTTTTTTCCATGCATTCTAATGCTCAATCAACTTTTGTCTGCTGCTGACAATGTAGCAGAGCAGAGCACAATATGTGTATGTGTATATGTATATGTATGGTGGTGATGGTATACCTTGTGCAAAATATTTGATTACATATCAAAATAGTCACTTTGAGTGTGTCTTCTGGGAACTAATTCGCCACCACCAAGTTACAACGGCAAAAAAGGCTTCTGCGCTAATGGACAAAAAATGTCTCTCTGCCACTCATAACAGATAATCAAGGAATAAAGATTATAAACTAGATACGCAGAATTTAATTTGTGAAGTATTTCACCTTAGTGCTTTCTGGAATACTTGCGATGCTTTTAATTTCAGTTTTTGTTACTCAGGCATATGCTGTAGACTTGGTTGCAGCACTCAATCCGGAGAGCAACATCTCGGAGGCTTCCTTCGTAGGCGTCAAAACGGTCACATTGGAATATCCTGCAGGCAGCTCTCTGGCACAAGAACTTGATGGCCAGAATCAGCGCGTCGAGTTTTCCCTGAATGGAACCGCGGCTACTGGGCAAGACGACACTGGCATGAGTGGGTTGATTGCGGCGTTAAATAGGGCTTTTGTACAAGCTGACAGCCCAGTTCAAGCTTCGCAGGTTGAGGTTTCTTATTCGGGGGTCCTAAGAGGAGGACCTACAAGCACGGTGATATCTTACAGAACAGAACTCCAACCAGCTTTGGAAAGATTTGTGCTTGAAGGTGGAGAGGCCGGCCAAACTGGTCAGTTAGTTGACTTGGAATGGAGAGGCATTGTGATAAACGAACCACTAGTTGTCAATGCACCAGATATAGGGCAAATAAACATCAATTACCCTATTGGTTTGCTGCAAGCACTATATCCATCACTTGCTCAGCAATTTGAAAATTCACAAGCTAGAGAGGTCGTAAATGATCCTATCTTGAACTTCGAAGGGTTTAATGCTCCAATGACTATATGGCATGTTCTTTTCGATCCCGTAGGAACCTATGGTGGTAGCGTAGCTTTAGAGGGAACTGGAGGGGCCAATGCATTGTCAGTTTACTCCCTTGGCGAGAGCAGCATCAGGGAAGGTACCTTCGGAATCGAAGAAAAGGATGCAACTGCAACAATAGATGGAGCAACTGTGAATGTACATTCTGCGACACCACCTCCAAGTGGACAAATACAGATAGCAGGATATTCAGACCACCGAGAATCAGGCGGCGCATGGTATTCGATAGTGACATCAGAGGCACCTGAAGGTGTGCAGACATCAACAGGCGGATTCCCTATCCAAGTGCTTTTGGTGCTTGGTGGAATGATGGGCGCAATAGCAATCTTTATTCTGTTCAAGGCTAGAAAGTAGTAGTAGTAATAATAATAAGCTAGAAGAAGCTTGCTTGCTGTCCACTTATTTTTTATTTTATCTTTAGACGATATAGTGTGATATGGGATATACACACATATGTATGATAATTTCAATCTCAATTTTCACTATTTCAAATTCGGCCTATAGGGATTAGTCTCCTATTTTAGATCAGAGACAACAAAGTGAGAGGAAATAGAAAAGATACAACAACAACAAGGATGATAAAATATTGTTGGGCTCTCTGCTGCTCTCGACAGCGGAATGCCAATATGTCAAGAGCCTGCAGATGCTGCCTTTGGAGGGAGAAGCAATTTTTTTCTGTCGATTCTATTCTGACCAACAAAACCTGTCCGTATTTCTGAGAGGCTAGCCTTCTTCTCTCAAGTAGTATCCTGCGTCAGCGATAGTAGTGACTGTCGCTCTGCCTGTCTGGAAAAGCGAACTGCCGGCAAATCGTGTTCTTCCAATTGCTATTGCCTCAAGTGCTTTATTGAGCATAATTACCAGCTCGTTTTCATCAAGAGCGTCAGATGCCGCTACTATCGATTCACCCATTACATCTCTGCCATATAGCACTAGCTTTTCTGCTTGATCACCCACCACAATGTAAAACTTGTTCCTTTCACCGTAGCGTGCAAAAAGGTCTGCCCCTGCTATTGAAGGAATGAACTGCTTTTTCAGCTCACCAATCGCAAGGCCCGCACTATATGGATCCATCACTTGGGCAGCCTTCTCTATGCCACCACCAGTAACAAGACATACTACTTTTTTTTTCGTGCCTACTTCCTGAATTATTAGGGACTTGTGCTTGAAGAAGTCAAAAGCGCCCCATCTGTCAAGTGCCCTGTTTATCTGTGTTCGTTCGTCCTTAGAAGGCTGGCGGCATTTCAATTAACCCTCAGCCTCGCTATGAAAAAGCCGGTGGTGTCATCAATGTGCGGATACAGCCGTAGCGCGTTCTTTAGCTGACTGTCAAACGTCCAGTCGCCAAATTTTGTAAGTCCTCGGCTGCTGCTGCTGCTGCCGTGCCTTATGGGCTCAACTGTAATGTTTCCAGATTTTTGCAAGAGCCTATCTACTACCATTTCATTTTCTTCAGGAGCAAAAGAGCATGTAGAGTAAAGCAAGATGCCGGAAGGCTTGACACATTTCGCTGCAACTTCTATTAATTTGTCTTGCATTCTTGAACAATAGTCTACATCCTGGGGTGTGTGACTAGTTTTTCTTGTGACGTCTTTTGCTATCACTCCTTCACAGCTGCATGGTGCATCAAGCAGCACCCTATCAAACTTCATCTCAAACTTGCTTGCCTGCAAGCCATCCATCTTAAAGATGGAGGTATTGTATACGCCACAGCGCATAATATTAAATGACATTGATCGTGCCCTTCTCCCATTGGGCTCTAATGCAATTATGAAACCGGTATTGTTCATCTTCTGTGCTATGAATGTCGTTTTGCCCCCCGGAGCAGCTGATACATCCAATACAGCCTGATCTTTTGCAACATCTAGTGCGTCTACTGCCATGCAGGAGCCGAGGTCTTGGATATAGTAGTGGCCAAGCAGGTACTCAGTCGTGGCCCCCGTTGCAAGAGGTGCCTTTTCCACTGCAAGCACTTCTGGCAGGATAGTGCTTTTCAATTCAAATCCCTTCGATCGCAGCCTGCACTCAAGCTGTTCTCTGCTTGTCTTAAGTGTATTGACTCGAATATATTGCATGGGTGGCCTCTCCATCTTTGACAAAAAATCCTCGATCCTTGGCACATACTCTAAGAAGCGGCTGACAAGCCATTCATCATAGCCATACTTCGCAGCTAGGCTTGCAGATTCTACCGATTCGGGGAATATCAGGGTCAATCCGTGAAATGTTTTACGTACATTTTCTGATATAGCTTTACGCTTGTTAGCCTTATTACTTTTGATTTCTTTCATTGGTATACCTAGCATATACTCTATAACCCCATAAGCAACCTTACATCTAAAATCATTTGATGAATTGAGTTCTAACAAAATCATATTGTTGTCAAA
>DASUUV010000076.1:0-13599 GCA_036373895.1 Nitrososphaera sp.
CAAAGGAAGTGGCAAACGCGGTGGGGATTTGGGGGTTTTTGGAAGAGGTATGATGGTAAAGCCATTTGAAGAAGCAGCCTTTAAGCTTAAGAAAGCGGAAATGACACAAGAGCCAGTTAAGACAGAATTTGGCTACCATATAATTAAGAGAGCAGGCTAACCAAAAAAGGAGAATGGAAAATAAAATTGGATGCTTATCTGGAAGAAGAACTTTATGACCTGATTACCTATTGCATAGAAAATCCCAATGTTTCAGATTTTGAATCAAAGAAGCACAGAGTACAAGAAATTGGCAGAGAATTATACACAGATGGTGGAGTTGATGCTATGGAGAATATCTTTTATCCGATTTAGTTTAGAATAAAAGAAGAGATTGGCAAAGATGCAAAGCCATATCGTTCATGGTGGAATGATATAAGTAAAGAAGAATGGAAATATTAAGACACACAAATCTTCTAGCTTAATGCAAATAGCTGAGAATTGTTAATAGCCCAATGAGTATGCCTCTTAATACTCGCTAGAAAATTGAGTCAAGATATCTGGAAAAGCGTGAAGATGTTGATGATGATCATACGATCCTGTTTGCATAGCCGGAAAATACGGAAAGGAGACTTGTATAGGCTACCTTATCGACCTCAGACCACATAGGTATATGCTCCTTAAATGTAGGAGCATATATATAATAGTCAACTTAAAAATTGTATATCTTTTTTACAGCAGTCTATGAAGCAACCGCTGCCGTCTAATTATCAGTTCTACAGTCACCTAGACGCGCCTGCTTTCCACAGATGGTTTCCAATGAAAATTGAAAGGCTCAGTAACTGAATGGGCTACTTCCACTAGCAATTCTATATATCGCTGGGCATCATAAGCAGCACCAGGAGTAGTCTTATTGTCGACTAATTCAAATGGAGTTGCTCTCTTATTAGAGGACTTGTTATTGTTGTAATAGTCAGTTATTACATACTGTAAGATTTCACCCGCTCGCAACATTCTGCCTTCCTCTGCTAGTTGGCGTAGCGCAGTGCTTTCGATAGTATTGACGACATAGCTGTCAGAATTTTTGGATAGCTGTTTTGTAAAGATAAGTTCTTGAAGCGGAACCTTTCGATCTTTCAATAACTGCACATACTTGTTAAGAACAGCTTTGACCTGAGGCATCAACATCCTGACTTCTTCGATTGTATTGCCCTTGGCAATGACTTTTAGAACTTCTGTTTGGAACTTGTCAAAAAATGGAGGATTGTCGCGCCTTCGCATCTCCAAGCCTCTCACTTTTAGGCTGCTGCCGTCGTCTTCAAATACACCAAAGTATCGATTCGGCACCGGAATATGCTTACTACTACTGCTGCTCCTCTTGGAGTGGGCAAATGCAACCCATTTGTAAATACCTTCAAATGATATTGGAAAACCTGTATTCTGCTCTATTGCTTCCTTTAGTTTCAGATAATCCTCTCGCGCAGCACCTTGCTTGACCACCCATATAGAATCAACAATACCATGCAGTACTCTAAAATCATGAGATTCGGCAACTCTGACCGCTTTTAGGAGCACTTGTCTGTCAAAGGCACATGTAGCAATATGTGCATCAATATTGCCGAACTTTGAATTGCTATATCCAAGGTAACCGAAGCTTGTAACTAAAATCCATTTGAGCGATCCTTGTCTTGATTCATAAACTTGTTTTGTTTTTGGATCTATCTGAGGAGACTTTAGTAGCTGCTTATATTGCGCACGCTTCTTAAGCAATATTTCAAGCGATTGTGGCACAATACCAATCTTCTTTTTGCAGATGTGCCAGCCAAGCTCTGGCACACGCAGCTTTGATTCAGGGCAACAGGTGCATAGAACCGTCTCGCCTGACAGGTTCTTTGCACACATGATGCTTGGATAAAGCGAAGAAAAGTCAAGCTCACCTACCTGCTCATGCACGCCTACTCGCGGCTCAAATATCATACCGCCGCGGTCTGCTACAAATAGCTGTGAATAGGTCTTGAAGTGTTCTGCAAATGCAGATTTCCAAGGAATTAGGATGTCATTTATCGATGCATGGTAGCACTGGAGACTGCTCATGCAGCGTCCAATTGTAGCGCGTGAAGCCTTATGAAGTGGCATTCTGCATATTCTGGCGACTTCACAAAGTCCCTCCATGCCTGCCTCGTCTAGGATAAATGAGTTGTGCTTGTCGATATGCACCCTGCCAAAGAGCTGTGTTGATGAAGGACGGTAATGCATCCTGCCGTAAGAGAAATAGGTTGTTCCATCTTGGATTGGCTTTCTAGTAGTTGTTGCTCTGGATGGCTCCCGACCAAGGACAAGGATATTGCTGCAATCGTTGACCTTGGCTCTGTAAGCGAGATAGGGAAAACCAAATGAATCGCCATCTTCAGTAAAGACAAAGTCTGGGTCTAGGGCAGACATCATTTCTGCAAGGCTAAAGAGTATCTGAACATCATCAGTACCATCAATTTCAATTATTTCATTTTCATTTCTGATAGATATTGAGTCTATCTTGTCTGTGAACTTGGGTAGCTTGCCCTCCTGTTTCCGGGGCTTGATGCTCAGGTGAATGGTCTTGAACTTTGGTAGCGTGTGGTCGATGGACCACACGTCATCGTAGTTTTTGTACGACCATGTTAGTCTACTACTACCATCGACGTCACCGGACACGGTAACTTGACAAAAAGCAAGCGGAAAGATATCATGTTCGTAAAAATATGATTGTGCTGGCAAGATATCGACGTTATAAGGTCGGAACTGTCCAAACCTGCCGCCAAGCATGATACACTTGGCGAGCTTCTGGGCTTGCGACGAGTCTGTCAAAGTCAATTTCAATACTTCAGATTTGGTTTTGTCAATGATCTTCTCATATTTCTTGACAAATTCATAGCGCTTTATGAATGAGGAAACGCGCTCGTCTTTTGCTACTGAAGCTAAGTCGTGTTTGTTATCAGAAGTGACATAGATTGAGTATGACCAGCTGTTGTCTTCAAGCCTGACAATCTTGCCATCATTTTCCTGCTTTATCCAAAATATCATTCTGTCGCCTTGAGGATAGACGTCAAAGAGCCAGCCGGTAGTGGAAGAAGAGGTAGTAGTAGTCGTCAAGTGCGCCTCTTATCTTCTCCCTCTTTTTCAAGCTCACCCAACTTGGCACTTAGTTCAGCTACCTTTGGTACCAACCAATTAATCATCTTGTATTGCGAGAATACCAGAGACATGAGCAGTGCTTCATTTGGGAAAGGCTCACCTTTTGCATTAATTGCAGCGGCGTGAGCATAACATTTCTCTATCATTGTGAGGAACGCTTCTTTATCCTCTTGCCGCAGAGCATCGGCATAGCCTTTCCATTGTTCTTGCAGCTTGGCAAGAATGTCGTCAGCTGGAAACAGGCTCATTATTATGATAGATCTCCTTCTACTGCTTCTTCTTCTTCTTTCCAATTCCTAATTTCAGCCAACAACATCTGCTCTACTTGGTAGACACTTAACCAGCTGTCTGAAATGATACACAGCAGAAGTGAAATAAGTAGTGGATAGAGTCGGACAGGCGGAGTACAATAATAGCAAGTAAAACCTGAGAATGTCAAAGAACATCTCTCAAACTTCTTTCTGTCTCTGATCTGTCTTGCAATCTGTTATGAAATGCTTTCCATCCCTTTCTTCTTCCATTGCAAGCGCAAGAATAAATGATGGTATAGTGCCGATGATGACACACATTGTGTATGTATTCACCGAGCGATAATGAACTGCACTTCTCTTTCAGACAGTGATAAGCAGTGGCGCTTGCTGTCATGATGGCGATGGTTGGTTATCTCTAACTGCAAGTTGTGCGACCCATCAGATGATGCAGTAGCAGTGATATCAATCCGATTGTCACAATGCGGCAAAAGACTCCGGTATTGCGACGGACGGTTGTTGTTATTATTATTTAATGAAATAACAACTAATGCTTGAGCCGATATTCTCTGCAGTGATATTGCTATTTCTCTAAGCAACCATTGCGCTTCATCATGGTCTAGTTGTGGGTCTGATGCTTCTTGGGAGAACATTTTCAGCATGTCAGATACTACTACAAGTTTGGCACCAAAGCGGTGTATAGCTGCTGACTCAAGCTCATATATGAGTAGTCCTGCAAGCTGGTGAATGGTAAACGGTCTGCTCACCATTATACTATCCAAGACTTTTTGGATATCAAGCCCATATTGGCGGGCAAAGTTCACGCACTGGTAAATATCTGAGCAGTTGCCTGCATCAATAAATATTACAGATGGTGAGCCAAAGCCGCCATGCCGCCTTGACATCAAGGCTCTGACGCATAGCCTTGTGACAAGGGTATTTGCGTGCCAGCCGCCATCCCTACTTTTTCTACTACTGGCAACACAAATGCTCCCTCCTCCCCTGTCTGAAAGGTCGAGCAAGGAATCTATTTCGGCTATGTCGAAGGCAAGCTTGGTGGATCGTTGTTGAACGTCATAGGCAGTCTCAAATATCATCGGTAACGGTGACGGCAATGCATGAGCAGGATGATGAGGAGAAGTAGGAGAAATGTTATTCTGTGAAGGCCTAAGTGACGGCTGTTGCACTGCTGCTACTATTACTGTTTGCTCCTGTAAGACGTTACCACAACTAGCACATCTTTCGTTTTTAAGGGAGCGGAAAATGCTGCTGTCGATAGGACTCTTTGTCTCTTTTAGCACGGTACGACACCGTGAGCATCTATATTGATAAAGCAGCTGCTGCTGCTGCTGATGGTTTTGACCAAACCTCATATGAGGACGGTAACAGTACAGTAATGTTCTTAATGAAGGTAGTTTGTTCATTTTTCTGGCAGCTAAGGTCAATATCTCATGACTTAGGGGATAGCAAAAGTCTTATAAAGTTCTGTCCTCTAACCGTCCCCGTCCTCAACAAATATGCCGAAGCCAGGCTTTAAAACCATCACAGTAAAAGAGCATGTTTTTAACAAATACTATGAGTTATACAAGAAAGCAAAGAAAGAGCATAAAGTAGGCGAAGGCATAAGCTTTTCGAGCTTTGTAACTAGCATGATGCAGGAAACAATGGCAAAGTACGAAGCCTTTGTCAAGCATGCGCCGTTCCTTGAAAAAATTGCAATTGAACAAGACAGGGTAATAATTAAGGATAACAAGCGCGATAGAATAGCAGAAGTAATGGTAAGGAACCAAGAGTTGCAGTGTCTTCTAGATGAGAAGACTGATTGCATACATATAGGGTTTGTCTATGCGCTACCCGAACTATATGCAGTACTTCAGAAGAAGAAGAAGAAAGGAATCATTAAGTCAAGACCCCAATAGCAGCAAGCAAGACCTCTATTCTTATGAACCTGGTAGAAAAGAAGTTAGCTAATCACGCGGACTGTTCCAACCATGTTTGGATGCAGTATGCAGAAGTAAGGATACTCGCCGGGTTCGGTAAAGGTATGCTCAAATGTTGTAGTTGGAGCCATCATGCCAGAGTCCCCCTCATAAACCCTGAAAGAATGGTCGCTTAAAAACAAGACAAGATCATGGATGGATTGTTCTCTTAAAAAATACCCACCCAAAGGCACAATAATGCGGCTTATAGGATAAAAGGTATTAGGTTGCCGATATATATCTGAAGACACTTTACCCAGGAGCATGGACTTATCAAAGTGAAGAGAATAGCAACAAAGAAACAGTAGCGCGTGAAGAATAAGGAGTAATAATGGTTATAGTAGACATAAAAGACCAAGAAAGATTTGATCAAGCCGCAACTAGTCTGACATGCACCTACTGCAACACGACTTATTCGACTAAGGCAGAGATGTCCTACCCTAGCGAAGTGTATAGCCAGCGCGGTCGAGTGAAGACATGGAGAGCCAAATGCAAAGAATGCGTCAAGTCGTCAGGCTTAAAGACAAGCATGGACGACTTTACTCCAGTAGCAGATTCAATCGTAGGCAAAACCATAACACCTGAAGACCGCGACGAGATCTGGGCGGCACTTGAAAATGCTACGATTAACCTGACCTCATTTGGTGAAACCTTTGTTCCATTAGTTGATGTGCTCAAGGCCGCATCTCGTGGAAATGAGAAGGTTCGTAGCCTCTATCAGGTACGTGATTGGAATAGGCCTGAAGACGTGGAACGTGACAACAAAGTCATCTGGCCCTTAATTTATGAGGTAATTGCGTTAAGCGACAGCAACAAGTATCCTTCCTTTAAGATCGATGAATCAACAAGGAATGGGCGCGTCTTGTATGTGACTTATAGAAGGGAGGAATGAGCCGGCTAACAAAAGACCCTACATAGAGAGATATTATCACTTCACACATAATCTGAGGAAAAGCTAAGAAAACATCAAACATAGAGAGTTGTATTTGGATAAATAGAGACTATGACAGAGAATACATAAAGGCTACTCTGCTGCTTCCTTTTTGTTTCTTTTGCTTTCAAAAGTGCTTCCAGCTTATCTTCATCTCTAGGCACATTGTGAAGAAGAGCCTTGGTCTGCAATTTGAAATGCTTTCTTATAGCTGGATTATTTTGTGGAGCAAAGTGATTCCTTCATATTATTATTCTACCCGTTAATAGCTGCCTCTTTCTTTTTTAGGCAAAAACCAGTCAAGAGTCATCATGGCTGTACGGTATGTATATCTCTCTCTTCCTCCCAAACTTCTTGAGAAGCTGTCTTGTAGATAATCTATTGTTATCCTCAGTCCCGGCCAGTATCTAAGTAAACCCACTATGTTGTCTGTCATGTTAAAATGTACTTTTGTGACATTAAACAATTCTTCAAACAAATTGCGAAAAATCTCTGACAAAAATAGAGACCACTTCAATCCCATATCCTGGTATATGACAAAATGATGGATGTTGTGATCAACACCTAATATATTACGAACGTATGGATACCCTGCTTCTTTAATCCAGCTTTCTATAATATCGAGTTGATTCTATAGGTATATTATATTTCTCTTTTAGCGAAAGCAAAGAGTCGCTGGACCCGCTCGCTACTTCTCTTGCTATCTCCTTTATCTTTTCATCATCTCTTATTTCATCTAGCAGTTTCATTATCAAGATCTTCCTAACTGAAATAAAACCAATTTGGGATGCATTTACATACCACTCTGTATGCTGCTTTGCTATCTGGGTCATCAATGTATCGACAGAGATCTCTTTTTGTTTTGCTTCTTGTTGCAATTTGTACAAAATATTACGTGGCAGTCTAAATGAGATGCTCTGGCCAGAACCACCTGTGGTTTTAGTTTTGGGATGAGAATAGTTGATAGACTTGGGGGTGGAGGCATCATCACTATAATGGATTGTTGGTCCTTTTTGATCCACTGCAATGTACCATTGCCTTTATATGCATTTAAAGATACAGATTCAACTTCTACAGATTTAGATGAACTAAGATTTGTACTGTGGTTCGGCTTAACCTCTGAAATACATTAGATCACACAGTTGCTCATAGCAGTAGACCACAAAAGACATGACAAATATTAGATATACCTTTAACATGAATAGGATAAGAGCGAGTAAAATATGAAAGCTATCTAGGGAGAGAGAAAAACTCTCTTGCAGAAATCTAATCACAAGAGAATGACGTTATATTCTTATGAATAAGAACTGTACTATACCAATATGTAAGCACCAAGAGACAAGCTTATTTACATATATTGGTCAATTGACTTATGTTAACACATACTACAATCGTAGACCGTGGAGGCGGTCTTGATTGTTAAAGATATGGCAGTATTTACTGTCAGAAACCTGAGGAGGGTATGGAGTAATAATAGTAAATAAGATAATGACTCGTTGCTGCATATATAGACAAGAATCACAGAATAACAAATTCAAAGATAGTGGCAAAAATAACTTCTTTGCAATGACCTTATAAGGTGGTCATTGACAACTTTTCTTACTTAATTGGAACTATTATTCTACATTGGCTGCTCTGGTTGGTCCTACGATGCATGGCTTGGACACTTTTATCCATCCAGCCTAGAACACAAGGAATTTCTGAAGTACTATAGCCAAGTCTTTGATTTTGTTGAGATTGATTCTTCCTTCTACAGCCCACCAAACCTTTTCGTGACAAAACGATGGGCATCGGTGACCCCTGACAATTTTAGGTTTGCAGCCAAGTTTCATCGATCTATCACTCATGAAAAGCGACTATCAGACCCTGATAACAACCAGCTTCGCTATTTCTTTGATGTCATGCGCCCATTACGCAAAAAGCTCTTAGCACTATTGCTGCAAATGCCACCGTCCCTCACTGCAAAGGAGGGCCTGAAGAAGTTGGAGGCATTGATTCACATGCTCGATCCTGACTTTAGATACGCGATTGAATTCAGGCACAAGTCTTGGTTTGACAAGAGCGTCTACAAGTTACTTTCTGACAACAACATTTGCCTAGCTTGGAGCCAACTGGACACTATACAGACCCCTGCTGAATTAACTTCAGACTTTGTGTATTTACGCTTCATAGGTGACAGGAGTATAGACGAAAAAGACTTTGGCACGGTGCAAAAAGACCGGCTCACAGAGTTGAAAAGGTGGTCAGACTCTCTTAGCAGCGTCAAGGACATAGCAAAGTTTGCAATCGTGGCAGCTAACAACCACTACGCTGGCTTTGGTCCTTCCACTGCAAACTCTTTTAGAGAGATGCTAGGCCTAAAGGAGGCAGTATGGGAGGAAATGAAGCAGAATAGATTGTAAAAAGGTTCACGGCAGAATGAGGAAAGCACGTATGCTAGCTAGCTATCGCAATGGAACTGTTGTAGTGCTTTGCTGTATTATCATCGGTCATCCCATAGACTGAAGGTGAAGTGATCAAGACTACGTTTGTAACAGCGACGACATCTGTCTTCACCACCAGTCATGCAATAGTCTTACCACCTAGTGCAAACATCGACATAACCATATTATTAATCTGGCGGTTTGAAGGCGCCAAGTAATTTGTTGTTTCTACCAAAATCAAGTTAGTTTTTTTGCCTCTTTTTGCATCTCTTTGTACTGTTCCACTATGGACTGTATCCTGCCTTCATACTTTTCCTTATAGTGGTTTTTGCAGCCAGCGCAGCAGAAAAATCTCTGAAAGTTAGCAAACTCAAGTACTTTGGGCTTGGCATGTATGGGTCCGCCGCAGTATTCGCATTGCATCTTTACCTTCATGTTCTCTACTTTTACATGGAAGTGTTTCTTTTGTTCCTCCAGCTGCTTGATGGTTTCTTCTTCGATGGACTGGTTTTTCTTTCGGCTATAGACTTTGGATAAATCAATCTCTGGTTTGACTGACTTGATAAGCCCAATGTTTACAAGGCGCTCATATCTGCTTTTGACTGTAGGTGTGCTCACCTTTATCTCGCGTGAGATAGCGCGGAAGGACTTTCTGCCATCCTCCATTAATGATTTTAGGATTGCAATATCAGTGTCGTCAAGGTCTACTGGCAAGGCTGCAATAGAGTCAATACTAATGTGATTTAATTATTATGAAAAAAAGATAAATAAAGATTCCTGCGTTTTGATCCAACAAGTACTTTTAGATACCATTAAGTAGCAGAAGCCTCGCTCGGCGTATACACGCTTTTCAGTTCTCTGTTGGAGTAAACCTGCTCTTCCTTTGGTTTTGCCGCGGCATATCGTGGTCTGTACCTTCCAAGCAGTATAGAGTTTCCTACTACTGTGACTGAGCTCAGAGCCATAGCCGCCCCAGCAAGTATAGGCAGCCATTCGAACACACTTAGTCCAAGGAAGGGTACCAAAGCGCCTCCTGCTATGGGTATCAAGCCGGTGTTGTATGCAAACGCCCAAAAGAGGTTCTGCTTTATCTTTGATACAGTCTTCTTGCCTAATTCCAGAGAGGTTGCTACGTCCCTTACATCACCTTTTATCAGAATTATCCCGCCTGTTTCCTTTGCTACATCAGTTCCAGAGCCTATCGCTATACCCAAGTCTGCACGTGCTAGCGCTGGTGCATCATTTATGCCGTCTCCTACCATCGCCACGACTCTGTCCTCTTCTGATCTTAGCTTTGCAACCATCTCTTCTTTCTGCTGCGGCAATACTTGTGCAATTATTCTATTGATGCCAAGCTTGGACGCAATAGCCTTGGCAGTTCTTTCATTGTCGCCTGTCAGCATTATCACTTCTATGTCCATCTTGTTAATTAGCGAATCAATCGCTTCCCTTGCACTTTCCTTGACCGTATCTGCCATTGCAATTATTCCAGATAGCCTACTATCAATTGATACAAGCGTAGCTGTCTTGGCTTCCTGTTCTAGCCTAGATAGAATTGAATCGACGCGGGTGCCGACCTCGATCCCGTTTTCATGCATCAGCTTTCTGTTCCCAATTAGAATTGTGTGATCTGCATATGTCGCCCTGAGCCCATGACCTGACACTGCTTCAAATGAATCAGGGTTTGATACAGGTAGACCCCTCTCCTTTGCCTTTCTGACTACTGCTTGTCCTAGTGGGTGCTCAGAACCTGATTCTGCAATTGCTGCGAGCCTCAGTAGCTCGTTTTCGCCCATGCCTCCTGATAAGTCTACGACGTCTGTGACTGACGGCTTGCCTTCCGTCAAGGTGCCAGTCTTGTCAAACACCACAGTGTTTACCTTTCTTGCAATTTCCAGATATTCGCCGCTTTTGAATAGTATGCCGTTCTCCGCACCCTTGCCAGCGCCCATCATCAGCGCTGCAGGGGTAGCGATGCCAAGCGCACAGGGGCATGCTATAATTATCACGGATACGAACGCAAGGAGCGAGTATGTTAACCCTGCTCCTCCTGCAAAATACCAGCCAAGCCCCGCGCCGACTGCGACAGCTATTACTGCCGGTACAAAGTACTTTGCAACTTGGTCTACCATCCTCTGCATAGGTGCCTTGCCCATTCTTGCGTTCTCTACAAGTGTGATTATCTGGGACAGCACGGTATCTTGACCCACTTTAGTAGCTCTGACTGTAAGAAGCCCGCTCTGGTTTATTGTAGCGCCGATAACTTCGCTTCCCCTTGACTTGTCCACAGGAATGCTCTCACCTGTGATGGCAGACTCGTCTATTGAAGATGCTCCATCTATTACAACACCGTCGACAGGCACACGCTCACCGGGTCTTATGACAAAGAGGTCTCCTTCCTGGACCTGCTCGACAGGAATTTCTTCCTCTATGTTTCCTTCCCTTATCACCTTAGCCATCCTAGGCTGGATATCCATCAGTTTCCTTACTGCACTTGATGCCTTCTCCTTTGTCCTTGTTTCTAGCAGTCTTCCTACCAGGATTAAAGTAATTATGATTGCGGCAGTTTCAAAATATACTGACCCAAATGGGAAGTAGCCGGGTGCAACTGTAACAGCTGCACTATAAACGTATGCTGCGCTAGTTCCTAGTGCTATTAGCGTATCCATGTTAGATGCTTTAGCCTTTATTCCATCCCACATACCCTTGTAGAAGCGCCATCCTATCCAGAACTGGATTGGTGTTGCTAGCGCTAGCATAGCATAGCTGGTGGTCTCCATTGGAAGAGGAATCAAATCTTCAAGCTGCGAAGGAAACATGTGGGGTAGCGTTAGTATTATAATAGGAATTGTAAGGGCAATGCTTATTGTCACATGCTTCTTCAGCTTTCGTAATTCTCTTTCCGGCTCTGTAAATTCATTGAGGCATTGTGTGCTGCAGAAATAGTATTTCCTTCCATCCACTATATGCTGGATGGAATCTGGCTTTTCTTCAACAAACATGCCACAGACCGGATCAGTTGCCATATGCCTAACCTTTGGACCTTCTCTTATATAGGGATAGGAGTTTACAATTGTAAAGAAGTAAAAAATTCCATTCTGTAATCCCCGCTTTAACTATATATATCATGCAATTTACGGACATTATCTTGAGCCAATAATAACTATCAAGAGATCAAAGCCAAGACTAGGCAATATGATGATGACGAGGAGGCTACTGCAGCAGTCCCTATCACCTCCATCCTTTCGCTCTTTTTTGCATTTGGCAACTTAGCGGTCTTGCACAGATGCTAGTCTATACTTTATAGAGGACAAAAAAGAAGAACAAGAATGTCTGTATTTTTGAATCAGCTTTGCCCTTCAAACTAGCGAAAAAAAGAGTTTAGAACCCAAGCCACTTCTATCTAGAGACTCGGACAAATTTGTAGCCAGAATTTTCTAGGCTTTCCTTTATTTTCTCTTTAGTTATTAATGTAGGATCATATTCTACAATAACAGAATCTGTCATGAAGTCGATGTCTATATTTTTGATAGCTTCATTGCCTTTTAGTTGATTTTCAATGATTGGCTTGCAGGTAGTGCAATACATTCCAACAACTTTGAATCTTGCTTTTTGTGTTTGGTTCATATCAGATAACACAGCATTATTACTTATACTATTCAGCAAAATAAAGAAGAGGGGAAAAAGAGAGAGATACATACATACAGCAAAAGTCTCCGCTGTACTTAGGGCTGCTATTATTGCCACTAGTAGCCATACTTGCTGGGATTTGCTTCAAACTGGCTCTTGCATGCTGCTGAGCACAAATACACACCTTTCTTCCGCCGCCCGATTCTGACACGAACTTGGTTTTCTTCTCATCAACCATCATATTGCATACACGGTCATTCTTGTGCCTTTATCATACCATCCATCTGATTGTAGACTTCAATAAGCCTAAGACCTTTTTCAGTAGTCTTGAATGTTCGAGTATCCAAGTCATAGCTAAGCAAGTCATTTCGAGTTAGAATCATCAGATACTCTTTCATCTGGGAATAGCTAAGAAATGCACTATACATTATCTTAGTCTTTGCAGCGCCGCCGCCATTTGCAACCTGTAGAATCTTGCTGACTATGTCCATTCTGCTTCTGTATGTCATGTGTCTCTCCCTCTTTCTTTTACTGCTGCCATGGATTATGATGTTAAATAGCATTGTAAGAAAATGTTATAGATAGACTATGCGATTTTGTGATAGATGCATCCAACTAGAGCTAACAACTGACTTATTCTCCTAAAGGTATTTTTACGATGGTGCGTTTTTTCGAAATCACAATAGGAGGATGTTAGCTGACGAAGTAATCACGTCACAGAGCAAGAAGAGGAAATGACATACAAGATTTCAAGATGCATTATCTGTGGCCAATTCTTTCAGTCAAAGAAACAGCTAAAACATCATAAAGACAGGGATCACAGGATAACAAATTCAAAAATGAAGACGATAATATCAGAAAAACAACCAAGCCTGCTGCCAAAAGTTCTTACCAACAACATCATTGAAAGTTAATAATAATTTGCACCCTGCAACCGATTTTTGTTCTTTGTTTCTACTTCCCCTCTCTCTATCATGGGAACTCTTTTATCTATTGTATTCGTGCTCGGCAATCAGAGATATGATACATCTCAATAATGACAAAAATAATAACAACCGTACCATACCAGCAGCGACCATCTTTACACTGGCAATAATAATAATGACTATATCAACTATCGCAGCTCCAGCCGCAACCACCACCGCCACCGCCACAACAATGCCCCAACCAGTAACTGTAGCAACAGACAATCAATCTGTAAATGTGCTAATTAGCTGGGAGCCGATGGAGATAGAGCC
>DASUUV010000077.1:0-17182 GCA_036373895.1 Nitrososphaera sp.
CAATGTCTATGAATGGCTTGAAACGCCTGGCCATCCTGCATCTGACAAAAAGGCTTTCATGATAAGAGAAAAGGACTGTATATTCTGTATGGCATGTGAAAATGTCTGTCCGCCTCAGGCAGTCAAGATATTCCAGAAAGGTTAGGAAGGCTAAAGCGAATTAATATTGCGCGGTACATAACTCTCTATTACTAGCATTGGAAGAAAAATTTCTTATTGTTGCCACAGGCGGCACATTTGATGAGATACACGCCGGTCACGTCGCTCTGCTTGCCAAGGCATTTCAGGTAGGCAAAAAGGTGATAATTGGGGTTTCAAGTGACAAGTTTGCAGCCAGTAGGGGAAAGATGCTCAACTACAATTTTGAGGTAAGGATTGCAAATCTGAAGAATATGATCAAAAAAGAATTTGGCGATGTCAACTACGAAATTGCAAAGCTGGATGGCGACTTTGGTCCGGCAGTAACTACAGGCGATGTTGGAGCGCTAGTAACAAGTATAGAGACCCAGAGCAAGGGCAAGTTCCTCAACGAGATGCGTGCTAGAATTGGCGTGAAGCCGGTAAAAGTAATTACCGTAGAACTAGTCAAAGCAGAGGATGGCTCGATAATTTCTTCGACCCGCATCAGAACTGGCGAAATAGACAGACAGGGAAGACTACTACCAAGAAGAAGATCCTCAAAAGACCTCCTTCACAAATTACGGCCGGCGAACGGTGAAGAATAGGCGGAAGAGACATCTAGAGAGGTTCTTGATGTCTTTTCCTTCTCTCTTTTTTTGTTATTTTTCTTTTTTGGAGGTCATAAAATATGGCAATACCTTCTTGCAAAAAATTTGGACGAATTTGACTTCTTCTGGACTTGTGCTATGAACATAAACTCTGGTAAAACCTGCATTAAAGTACTTCTCTATTGATCGTGTGCAATCCTCAATTGAAGTGGTTACTTGAATGGATTCTTTTAGCATTTTATCTGACACTTCTTTCTTGGCTTTCTGTTGTAATTTTCTTGGATCGGCTATTTTTGAGTTAAATACATTTTCAATCAATGTAGCACGCCAAAAATTAGTTGATTCAAATGCTCTATCATAATCCTCAGAGTATGATACTTTGTATTCTGCTATTTTCTCCAAGGATTGGGGGTTTCTTCCTGATGCACGGGCGGCTTTATCAAAGCGCATCAGTACATCTTTTGCTTTCCCAGGTTTTAGGTATGTGATGAGTCCATCTGAATATTGTGCTGCAACCTTAGTGGATTGACTGCCAGCAGCTGCCAGATAGATTGGTATGTGGTGACTCGCAGGCGGCGTGTATAGTTTCGCATTGTGGATGTGGTAGTAGGCTCCATTGTACGTGACAAATCCATTTTCATTATTTTTTCCTCCTCCTCCTTCTTCTTCCCATAATGACTTTATAATGTCGATGGCTTCTTTTGTTCTTGCTAGTCTTACTTTTGGGCTGGGCCACTCAAACCCAAGCGCCGTCTCATTCATAGCTTCACCAGTTCCTAAACCAAGACCGATCCGTCCAGGATACAACGCGTCAAGTGAAGCAAAAGCCTGTGCTATTATTGCAGGGTGGTATCTATAGATAGGGGCTGTGACTCCTGTAGTAAAGTGCATCTTCTTGGTACGTTCTGCAGCAGCAGAAATCCAGATCCAAGTAAAATTACTAAAAGCATTATCATGCCACCAAGGATGGAAATGATCGCTAGTCATAGTCATAGTGAACCCTCCTTTCTCTGCCTCAACGACAAATTTTAGCAAGTCCTGCATCAAATATTGTTCTTGGGCGACCCAGTATCCTAGCAATGGTCGTGGTTGTGATGTTCTTTTTTCTTCTTCTCCTACTCCTCCCCTTTTCATTTGCTCATCAATAGTACACGCTCATATCAAATTTGTTTGCAGGATGATATTAGTATCGCATTCTTCTCAGTTGACCCTTCGTTACTTTGAGCCACGAGCTACAATGGCGGACTGCATGTATATCTCACATATATATAAGAAGGGAACTTTAAGAATTGTATGTCGCTAGATTCCACTCAGGTCATTTATAATATTTGGAGTGCACTGGGTTAATGAATTACTGAATATGGCTCAGATAACGTTATTTGTTGGATCCGTTAGACGCGATAGACAAGGTATCAAAGTAGCTCGTTGGATAGAGGAAAAGTTGACAGCCAGAGGACATACAGTCTATTTTATAGATCCTCTTGAATTGAATTTGCCATTGCTCGACAGAATGTATAAGGAAATGGAGAATCCGCCAAGCGTGTTAAGCGACCTTCAGAACAAAATTAAAAATGCAGAAGGATATTTGGTGGTGACCCCCGAATATGATCATAGCACATCTGCAGCAATGAAAAATACTTTAGACTATTTCTTGGAAGAATACTTTTTCAAACCTTCAGCTATTGTTTCATATTCAGCAGGAGGCTTTGGTGGAGTTAATGCTGCTCAACATCTGCCTCTAATATTTGCAGAACTTGGAGCCCCTTCAATATCCTCTTCTTTTGCAATATCTAGAGTAAGGGAGGCTTTTGATGATACAGGAAAATTGGTTCAAGAATAGTACAATAAGAGGATAACAAAGTTCTTAGACGAATTTGAATGATATATCGAAGCATTCAAAAATCAAAGGTTGAAAGGGGTGCCATACTAGAGTCCAGATTCATTACAGGTAAGCAGCTGGATTTAGTTTGAAACAGAAACAGATCTAAAGAAGGAACATATGCTATATAATGTCTAATTCTAAATAGCAAAATTTTTGCAAATCTTCTTTTTACTCTTTGAGATGTATATGGTGGCAGTTTATTTAATTATACCTGCGTGATTCTATCTATTGCAGCATCAAGATATTCTTTATCGATCTCAAATCCCACAAATGAGATCCCAAGGCGCATTGCAGCAACTGCAGTAGAGCCGATGCCAATGAATGGGTCGATCACTAATCTTGCGCTGCCATGCAACCTGATGCACATATCTGGGAGCTTGACAGGAAATGTTGCCGGGTGCGGACGCTGCTTGCTTCTACTTTGTATAGTTTGATAAGGTATGAACCAAATGTTGCCTCTGTCCCGTCTGTCTTCCTTGTTGGCTGCCTTCCAGCGCTCAATATTTGTCTTATCTTGGTATGATACCCCGACAGCCAGCTTGTCGAGGTGCACATCGCCATACTTTGTAAAGTGAAAGATATACTCATGACAGTCATTGAGGAACCTCTTACTCACTATCGGCTTGAAGTGACCGACTGCAATGTCGCCAGAAATATTTGAGTAACTACCGACTTGAGCCTTGTTTATTGCTATCGATTTGACCCAATGGATGACATTTTGCAGAACAAAGTACTTTCTCAGAACATATGCTACATCCCATGCTATCCACGGGTCCTTTGGCTTGTTTCCTATGTTTAGGAAAAAAGAGCCGTCATCTGTAAGAGCATGCTTGATTGCAATGCCTATCTCTTCTATCCATGTCAGGTATTTCTCACGAGGGAGCTCATCCTTGTACGAGCTATAGCCGGTACCGATGTTATAAGGAGGCGACGTGACAACCACGTCCGCCGATTTGTCTTTGACGTTTTCCTTCAATCCTGTTATGCAGTCCTTCCGGTAAAAGGTGGCGGTACAATTGCTTTTTTGCAGGACTCTATAGGGCACGTCTTGATTCTGCAATCAGGAAACAATACACAGCAGCCCAACATTTATCTTTTCATCTTATACTTGAGGTATCGAAGTGATGATGTGATGGTATATTTTTACTTCACAGCAAGACCTTGGCTGCTCAATAGGGATAGTATTTGACATTAGTTGAAGCATGATATGTATATGAGAGATACATGACAAGTGCAGAAAGTAGTGCTCTGCTGCGTATGGCCTGGGATAGAATAGTGTAGTACAGTCACTGACCTCTTTTGAAATGATGATGATGACGACGACTACTGTTATCTCAAAATCTGCTAGTTGTATTATTATGCCAGTTGTTGTATGTTGTCATAGTATTTTTTATTTCTAGCGAGTCTGTCGATTAATAAGGCTCCGAGAATCCCCATTGCAGCTGTCGGAATAGCTACAAGAGGAAACACATTTTGTATCATCTCGAAGTATATCTGCGCAATCATGCTTGGCCAGACAACCTTGCTCTCAAATACTTCATTGTATGTGTACGTTATCAGTGGATAGTACAGCATAAAGAACGCAAGGCTGACGATTGTGCCTGCAGCGTACAGTGAAAACCTTGATCTGGAAAATGCAAGCAGCGCATCTGCAGCCACGATCGGGATGATGCTTGACATGTAGAATGGGATAGTGGGGGTAAGTGCGCTGTTTGGGATAATTGAAGTCAATACACCTATTATAATAAAAGCAGCACCTGCCATAGAGAGCACACCAAACCGCTTGCCGGCAAGGGCAGATGAGCCTATTAGACAGGCAGATATCAGAAATGGGAAGGCAAGCGTAGCAACAACCACTCCAAGAGTCGGGTGAGGATTAAAGTTAAAGTATTCAGTCTCTGAGAACGGCAGAGAAAACATATCAATCATGCCTGATGCCCCAAGCCATATTGGCAATATTGCGATAACAATCAGGACAGAAGGCAACCTTTTAGTACTTTGAGCTAAGCCTGCAAGCGCGCCAGCACTACCCGCTACCATGCCACTTACAAGCACAAAATGGGGTGGACTGAATAGGCCGTCAAGCCCAAATGCTGAGTGCCAACCAAAGTCTACTGGTGCAGCGCTTATCAGCATCACTACACCGGCTATAACCAGCTTCACCGGCCAAATCATCCTGCCAGCAGCATCAGATTTTGCAGCGGAGAATACCAGAACTGTACCTACAACCGCAGAAGCCGCACCAGAGTAGAGCACAGCATGAGGAGGCGCAAAGAAAGTTTCAGGCTTGTTGAGCAAGTGGTTGGTGATATCCCAGCTGCCGCCTGCAGCAGCTAGTAGCATGCCAAGGCTCACAAGCATATAGCCTGCAAAGAGCTTGCGGCCGAGACCACACACTTCAAGGTACTCTTGATACCGGAAATAGTTCAATACCCATTTTTAGCAGATTCAATAATTAAGGCTTTGTCACTTGCACTGAATATGTTTCAACAAATTCTTTCTGTTGATCGAGGATGCCATCCTGTGGGTAATGCGCTTGTTCCCAAGTATGGGGCAGCGCGACGGATTTAATAAAAACCACAAACTTTCCCTCCGTCTTTGGTATGACATCTATATCTGCGGTGTAGGTCTTGCCTGCTTCCCATGGCCTGCTGAAAGCTTCAATTGAAGCATATTGCGCCAATACAGAAGAGTCTGTATCGGAATATTCAGAGCTCAAGAGCTCGCCGGGCGCTATCAATATCGGCGTCTGATCAAAATCATGTTTCAGTATCTTGATGTTGTCAGTGGTCGTAAGGTTTGGAAATCCTACAGACACGATCTGCATGTCGGCATCCTCGCCATTATTTGTTCCAGTAACAGAGATAGTAAGCGCCTGACCTAGAGCAATGTCAGGTGCAGATAGGCTCACATCCGTCACAATCGCTTGAGGTCTTCGAGCCTCTATTGATTGGTACGACTGAGGGAAAACATAAAGCGAGAGTGAGAAATATACCACTAGTGCAACTGCAACTGCGGCAGTAAGAATGATCGCCTTTAACAATGTAGTGAATGTAAAATTACACTATTGATCTTTTATTCCTTAGCACTACGCAAATCACATAGGGACATAGCCATACACAGACAGAGAGACACAGACAATGACACAAAAAAATCGCAAGTGCATGCAAGTATACAGAAATTGGTCCTAAAATGCAGATGCTGCTGCTGCTGCTTCTTGATGTTACATGACTATATGTGTGTATGGGCGTTCAGAAGAAGATGTCAGTCTCACTTACTGCACTTCTTAAGAATTTGTGCTTTGTATCTTTCTCTATTACTGTGCTCTCTTTAGTTTTTGTGTGTACAAATATGTGTTTTCATATAAGTTAATGTGCACACACACGCGCGCTGCAAAACTACAAGATAGCGGTACATATAGCAGGCTAGCGGCTCTTTAGATGCGACTGGCGTTCATAGATCCTCTGCACCTTTTCCAAGGTATCAATATCACGTACAGTCTTGTCGGTCCGGATATACTTTATCCTCGGGAAGCGAAGCGCAAACCCGCTGTTATGCCTATCGCTTTTCTGTATGCTATCAAACGCAACCTCAAGTACAATCTCGGGCCTGACGACTATTCTATAGCGCTCATCTCTGACTGTTATTGACCGTAGCTTGTCAGTCATCTTGGCGATCTGCATCAGTCAGGCCAGAGTACGCCTTGCCTATTGTCTTAAGCGAGCCATCATCATGCTCATCTCGGACTGCGAAAGTATAATCAGACAGTGTCCCTGCACGCTTACCATGACCATACTCTGCAATGACAATTACGGCATCGACAGTGTCAAGCTCATACTTTAGTTTGGTCCAATGCCTGCCGCGCTTGCCAGGATGGTACTGGGATTCAAGTTCTTTTACCACCAATCCTTCATGCCCCGCATCTCTGCTTTCTTTAAATGCGCAGGCTATATGCTGGGCTGTCGACACAATCCTATAACCAAGGTCGATTACAGGCTCTTTGAATCTAATCTGCGAGAGCAATTTCTTGCGCTCCATAAGCGGTCTGCCAATGAGCGGCTGACCGTCAAGGTACATGATATCGTAGGGGACATACACTACAGGGATCTCGGCCATCAGACCGTCTGTAACTGCTTTTCTCCTGAGCCTCTTTTGCAACTCTTGGAAATGTAGCGGCCTGCCACCTCTGTAGGCAAGCACTTCGCCATCCAGAATGAATTCTGCTGGCAGCAAAGACACAGCAGATACAATCTCCGGGAAAGAGGTGGCAACATCTTCTAGCTTCCTTGAGAACATTTTGACCTTGCCTCCGAATTTGTGAAGCTGCACCCTTATGCCGTCATACTTGAACTCACAAATCAGCGGTTTGTTATAATACTGCTCGATCTCTTCTGCACTAAACATTACATCTGCTAACATGAAGCTCAGAGGTGCAAGTGGCTTCATTATCGCAGTCGACAGAGCATCCTTTTTTGCAAGCAATGCTACCTGTGCAATATCGCCGGACAGTAGCATAGCCTGCCGGATTGCCTGTACGTCCCGCCCAAACGCCTTGGAAATAGCAAGCTCGACCAAGCCCTCTACCACACCGACGCGCAGCTCGCCGGTTGCTATCTTGATCAAATATTTTGCTTCAAGCGGGGAGGAGTTGATGAGAAGTCCAGTCAGGATCTTCCTTTTTGCCTCTGCTGCACCAGAGCCAACTGCATCAGCGATTTTTCTTAGTTGATCGTGCAGATCTGGCAGCAACAGCTGCTGGGCCACAAGTGGGCTTTGCTGTCTCTTGGAAACTACATATTCCGCAAGAGCGCCCATATCTCCGTGCTTTAAGTAGATCTTTTGTATCTCTTCTGGCTCCAGACGTGCGATTTCTGAAAGCGACCGCATTATCGTATTAAAACCTACATTGAGTGTAAGACCAGAGCCCTTAGGAAAGATGGCACCAGACATAAAAAGCACAGCTGCTGCAAGCGAGGTGTCGCCGCCGCCATCCTGGTCTTTCAGCTTGATTAAGTATTCTGCGATGGCAGCCACCTTGGCATTTTTGCTTGCAGTCTGGCGAACCTTCTCACACATATCGACAAAGTGCGAAAATTCGCTTGCAGACATTCTGCGTATATCCAATCTTCAACTGTGCTTAAATCTATTGGGAAAATGTCGAAATACAACCTCTGTGTAACTTTTTATGTGCTCAAGGCATCGTCTTTTCTGGTTATTGCAGTTGCAGTCGCAACACTCATCCCAGTTTCAATTGGGCTGTCTGGCTTGGGGCCTGAGATAAAGATAGGCGGTAGGCAAACCGTCGGGGTCTATAACAATGCTGACATCAGCATAGAAGATGCACAAGGTGATGTGACGCCAGTATACCAGCAGGTTGGGACAGAAGAGATCCCCGAGGTAAGAGACTACCACGACATCTTGGGAGCCAGCGTGCAAAAGCGAGGAGAGGTATTCTTTTTCACAGTAGCGCTTGCAGGTAATCCAAATGACAATGACATATATGAAACACAGTATCGGTGGCATATCATCACCACCAGTCCGATAACAAATAGAGAGCAACAATATATGGTTCGATTTCAAAATTCTGCTTTCGGCGATGGCAACACTACTACTATGCAAGGGTGGTATTTTGCAGTATTTGATAGGACTGTCGGAAGGTTCATCGTCCCACCTACGAGTATACCTGACATGCCAGAGGACAGAGTTGAGTTTCCTATAGAGGACTTTTATATTGGCAACCCCGCGTCATTTTCCTACTGGGTCGACGTGTCAGTAAGGGTCAACGCTACTTTCGGCCAGCCAAACTACATAATGGACTATGCGCCGTGATAATAGAGGCTGTACGATACTACTCTCTCTCTGCTACTGTAATGTCTTTTTCTAGCTGGAAGCTTTCTCCTGATACCTCATCAGTCACAGAATATGTTATGACATAGCTACCTATAGGTAATGGCTGAACTTCAAACGCTTCAATAATTCCAAACCTTTCAGGCGTAAGCGTAAGCGTCAAGAACATCTCGGTGTTGGGTCTATGAGAAGTGATGCTTCCCACCTGTACGTCCTCTATTAGCTGAAGCTCAGTGCCGTTTGCAGCAGCTATTTCATAATCAGCTGTCATGTTCATCAGGTAAAGCATTGTGTTATTATTGCTGCCGCCTTCTTCGTCTATAACCTGCTCATGGGCAAAGCCCACCGGTTCTACATAGATTACGATTGTTTCGTCTGGCTCAAAGATATTGCTTCGCTCTTCGTATACGCCATAGCCAGCGGCAGAGAAGGGTTCGACAAAAGTGCTAAAGGTGGCGTTAAACTCTGTCTGGTTCCAGACCGACAGGTATAGCTCCTTTGCATCCTCAATCGTCATGTTATTAGTAGCGGTCACGTTAGCAGCAGTAGTAGTAGCAGCAGCGCTAGTAGTACTCATATTATTAGCCGCAGTTATGTTTTCAAGGGTCGTCGCAGTAGTAGTATCATCATTATTGGTATCTGGGGTGAGCAATGCCGTTAAATTGATGGTCTGGTTCTGCCCAACTACTGTGGTGGTGGTAGTAGTAGTACCAGCAATTGCAGCAGTAAAAACGATTACTACTATTATGGCGACTAAGAATTTGCCGTACATTGGTAAAGGCGTGCAAGCATAATTCTTAATTGATCTGATGATATTGTATACGCCAGCAATTTCAGTTTTATCTACGAAAAAAAGTTTAGTAAATCAAAACTGTAAGATAAGTTAGGGCGCTTGGCGATACTGCATCAACGACCTTGTTACAGCCTATGCCGTAAAAGTTGCAATTTTTTGTATGATGCAGTTTTGTCCGCCAAGCGCTATAGTCTAGCCATACTCTTTTTTCACTACTTATCCTTACTCTTATATGGTATTAACTATATAAAAGAGTTCATGTTTATCAATATTTTGGGAATTCATAAATCCAAGAGCAATTTTTTATTAAATTAGTCAAAAAATGATAGAAATCTTATGGAGATGTTATGAACAAATTTGCTCAGCCTTCATATGCCATTTTACACTTATTTTTCTTGATCACATCATTTTTAACGCATTCCTTTTTTCATAAAGGAAGGATTGCCGTCATTGCTCAACTCAATAATATCGCATCAGCTTAGCAGCTCTAGTTGCAGCAAACTGCTTTCAGCCGACGGAATAACTACTTCTTATCTGACCATTAAAGGTGTGCATGGACTATTTGGACCAGTGTCAATTGATGCACGGTCTGCCAGAAAGAGTGTGCCTGCTATAGGCGATGTCGCAAGTGCTGCAAAGAACCTCGATGAATACCAGTTCCTAATTTGCTCACTGGTTCCTTCGCTTCCAGACTCTAATCAGTCAAAGATGGAACTGCAGAAATATCGTGTAGCCATCATAGCAGCATTTGCAAAGCTTGTGCCGATGCTGCTGTTGAAAAGTATGCTGCAAGACGACTTGGTGCAGTGGAGCAAACATGCTAAAGCGCTTCTAGAGGAAACATCAGACACATACCTTAAGGCTAATTCAAACTCCAATCTGCAGATCGCTTCGCACAAAGATGCCTTTGAGTATTTCGAGGTTCCTGTAGATGAGATACAAGTTACGCTCAGAGCATTTTACGACTATGACGTTTGATAGGCATTATTATCTATAGCAGATTATAATAATTCCAACAGTATTTTTACAGACGTCTATATACACATGGCAGTTGCAGTGACCCTGATCGAACCACAGTATCCCGTTAACGTGGGCCATATTGCTCGGCTGATGAAAAATTTTGGTCTTAAAAGTTTGTATTTTGTCAGACCCCACTTTGACAAGGCAGAAGCAGCAAAGTATTCGACTCATGGCGACGATATTCTAATAGCTGCCAAGACTGTGACATTGAGCCAGTTGAGAAAGAAATTTGATGTACTCATAGGAACAACTGCAATTCAGGCTACCAGCAGACTCAACATTCTGCGAGAGTCAATAAATGCAGAGCAGCTAGCCAAGATAATACATGACTCAAGCACCAAGGACTTTTGCATCTTGCTTGGGAGAGAATCATCGGGCCTCAACAACGAAGAGTTGGAGCTGTGTAACCTTGTCGTCACCATTGACACAAAGACAAATTACAGGACAATGAATGTAGCCCATGCACTTGCGATATTGCTGTACGAAATTTCCAAGCTACAATCATCAGAATTGCCAGTAAAAAAGAGCAAAAAAAGAGTTGAACTTGCTCCGCAGAAAGATATCGATCTTTTGCTCCAATATGTAAGCAAGTTGGCAGACGCCGGCAATTATGATCTGCATAAAAAGCCGTTGCTAGAAGCAGCGGCAAAGAAGCTTCTGGCAAAAAGCGTGCCTACAACAAAGGACATCATGCTCTTGATGTCACTACTAAGAAAAAGTCTTCTTGCAATAGAAAGGTTACGCCGGCAAAAGTAAGTAGTATTACTAGTACCACTGCCTTGACATAGATAATATATGCAATTGGCCCGCCCACTACCCCCTGCATATGTAGCAGACAGGCAGGCCAACTGAGTATCTCTTTTTTGTATTGCCTTTTTTTGTGGCTTGTGTTTAGGAGCAAGACCAAGAGTCAGGCCGCCGCCCATATACATACAGACACGCACAGAGAGAGAGACAGACATTCACATACACATCACCTACAGGATTTTTGGCAATACTGTATTGCAACTAACCGCGGCTCTCCCGCCATCCAATGACGGTATTGATTGACTGACTGCAGGTTAGTGCCTTTACTGTTTGTCAGCCCCTCCTGTTTTCAGCCTTTGCTTTTTGACCGTGATGTATATGTTATTGTCGTAGTAGCTGTAATCCTCATAGTCGTCACGGGGGGTGTGTTCTATCACCTTTAGTTTATCTTTATTGTTGTTGCCATTGTCAGCAAGTGTATATCTGTATGTGTGTGAATTTTTTGCGGAACCTTGGTCTTGCCTTGCGTAGTATCATTTGACTAATCTTTGAAAAGTGAGCTTGTCAACATTTTAGATGTTTTGAGTTAGCTTGCAACATGATTGGTAGATGAGGGTGTGGACCGTGAGATGGTGCCACAGGATCAAGATTTATGGCAGGGAATAGAATTGACATATATCTCTAGCATGGAGCACTACGATCTGGCACCAAATCTAAAGATATGTAGGATTCTCAATGGGATGTGGCAGGTTGCAGGCGGACACGGGCCAATAGACCCAAAAGTTGCAGTAGAAGAAATGGTCAAGTATCACAATTCAGGGTTTACCACTTGGGACCTTGCTGATATTTATGGTCCTGCAGAGGACTTTATTGGGGCTTTTAGGCACAGGCTGCCTGAGCAGGAGCGGCAAAACATTCAGGCATTGACAAAATGGGTGCCCGAACCTAAGAGGATCACCCCGCAGATCGCACAGGCAAGTGTTGAAAGATCGCTTAAG
This sequence comes from Nitrososphaera sp., assembly GCA_036373895.1. Taxonomy (GTDB): domain Archaea; phylum Thermoproteota; class Nitrososphaeria; order Nitrososphaerales; family Nitrososphaeraceae; genus Nitrososphaera. The sequence continues at coordinate 12,016 of DASUUV010000077.1, forward strand.
CGTATGGGAGTCAGCTCTCTTGATCTAGTACAGTTTCACTGGTGGGATTACAACAACCCCTACTACATCGATGCCATCAAGTACCTATCTGGTCTACGCGACGAAGCTAAGATCATCAAGAATGTAGGTCTCACCAATTTTGACACTGAGCGCATGCAGATAATGGTGAAGGATGCCGGCCTGAAGGAAATAGTATCAAATCAAGTTCAATACTCCATTGTTGATCGAAGGCCTGAGGTCAAGATGGTGCGTTTTTGTCGCGACAATAACATCAGCCTGCTTGCCTATGGCACAGTCTGCGGTGGCCTAATGTCAGAGCGCTACCTTGGCAAACCAGAACCATCTTCATACGAGCTTGATACAGCGAGTCTGCGTAAATACAAGCGCATGATAGATGCATGGGGCGGCTGGAAATTATTTCAAGAGTTGTTGTCGACCTTGCATCAAATAGCGCAAAAGCACGGTGTGAGCATTGCAAATGTTGCAACACGCTATATTCTTGATAGACCTGCAGTGGCAGGTGTAATCATTGGAGCGAGGCTTGGGATAGCTGACCACAGAGGCGATAATGCACGTGTGTTTGATTTTAGGTTGGACAAAGACGATACTAATAGCATAGAAGAAGTAAGCAAAAAGTCAAACGACCTATTTGATAGAATAGGGGATTGTGGTGACGAATACAGATGAAGATAATATCAAGGGGATCATGAGAGTAATATAAAAAGATACTAGAAGTATATTGTGAAATATATTATAATATATAATTTCAAAAATCATAAAATTTTTCTCTCTTGTACGTCTCCTTGAAGTTTGTTATCTAATGCTTAATTGCAATATTCAACCTGAAGCATATATGCCTACTAATAGTAATCCTAAAAGGCAAAAAGGAGGAGAAGAAAACAGCACTCCGTCAACGACAGCTTCTGCCACAAGAGCAGAAGGAGATGAAGACACTATAACAACAACAACACAACGAATTAACAGGACTTTTGATGAAGCGAAGGAAAACACAAGAAAAGCCGTACAAGAAGCAGAAAGAGAGCTTCCACGATACATGCAGATTGTCACAACCAACCAAGAGCAATCAGTGGGAGCGGTAAGGGATACAATAGAGAACTATCTTGAGTCACAGAGAGAAGTTACTAATTTTATTCAGTCATTTTGGAAATCATACATTGACAATGTCTTATGGACTCCTACAAGGAGAACCATAGAGAACTATGCGGCGGCTGTAAGCAATACAACTGATGCTACTGTTGCAGCAATCAGGATTTACAATAACATAATTTACGCAAATGCAGAGGCGGTAAGACTTTCACTGGAATATAATAGAGACAATACAAGGGAAATGTCAAGGGTCTTTGTAAATACAGCCAAACAGTTAGAAAAAATATAATATGGGGATAGATTATAACAAGGACACAACAGCAGCAATGTTAAAACAGAATGAAAAGAAAAATGAGTATGAAGAACAACAACAACAACAGCAACACGATGAGGAGCGTGTAGAAGAACTCAGCAAGCGTGAGATCCAAATACTGAACTGCATAAAGGGCCAATCACGTACCGAAAAGAAAATAGCCAAAATGATCAAGCTTGATATTTTTATCGTTTCCCCATTGATAACGGAACTGATGCTGAAAGGCTATGTCGAGACAATTAGAAGGCGTAGGCTATTTTTCTTTTCAAGAGAATACTGCATAATCACAGCAGATGGACTTGCCGCCCTTGAACAAGCAAGAAGTCTATTTGAAAACATAGTCGAGCTCATTAGAGAGAGGGCTGTTGAAACTATCGACAATATTGCGGCAGACTCTCCTCTCTTAAAACTTACAGTAATGTCTGCCAAAGCAGCTTACAAGACTGTAAAAGTGCTGGTGTGAGAGAGCGAGGATATAAATCGTCGTCTCTATGTGCGACTAACTAACAGTATGTTGAAAACAGATATTCATTCTTCTTAATTTCAATGAGAGAAAAGGCACATAGATGCAATGAGTGCGGACAAGCAAGAAAGCCTTTATAGCTATCGAAGACTTCAATTGGCATATGCAATATGAAGAAAGCATCTACAACTGTGCTGTTGTCAGAATTGATCTCTCATCACAACAATAATAATAGTCGCACACACCCGTAAAAATAGTATTAGGGTTATCTTTAATCATGGGTGCAAAAGAATCGGCAGTGGCAAAGTCTAGAGGTTCACAAGATGAACGTGACATGTCTCCACCAGACGCTGCTTTCCTCCAAGTGCTCTATAATAAGAAAAAGATTTCAAAAGATGAAGCAAATTATGCGGAAAATGAAGAACCACGTGATCAATCATGCATCAAATGCAAGTTCAACCTTGGCGACGAAGGCACCTGCCATGTAGTCGAAGGAAAAATCAATAACGAAAAAGGCATCTCGAAGTTTTTCTCACCAAAAGGCGATGGGATGCTGCCAGGAGACATAGTTTGGATGTATGTAAAAGAATCAGGAAAGAAGCTGAAATACGAGGAGGGGTATGTTATCGAAGAAGGCGCTCCAGGATTTCAATGCAAAGATTGCAAATACTATATGTACTCTGGTAGTTGTCTGTTCATAGAAGGCAAGTTCAAGCCAGAGATGAGCTGTGGTTTTATCGTAAAAATAGGACACGGTACTGAGGTTTAGAAACCGACTTTTCTCTATGCACTTATCTATCAGGTTTCTCCTCCTCCTCCCTCCCTTTAAAGTGTTCTAGACTTTAAAAATAATTGTTTAGTTATTATATTTCTGATGGAACCTACACTAGAAGCTCAAAAGTCAATATCAACAGATAACGCTATTGTCGTAAAGGGGTTGAGGAAATCATTCAAAAAGCTTACAGTGCTTGATGGTGTTGACTTTTCTGTCAAGAAAGGCACTGTTCTGGCGCTACTTGGGCCAAATGGTGCTGGAAAAACTACTACTATTAGAATACTTAGTACGTTGCTTTTACCGGATGGCGGTCAGGCACTAATTCACGGCTTTGACGTAGTAAGAGAAGCCAACAAGGTGCGTAGTTTGATCGGTTTGACAGGCCAGTACGCAGCTGTGGACGAATACTTGACAGGCGAAGAAAACCTACATATGATAGGCCGGCTCTACCGCCTAAACCATCAAGATATCAAACGGAGGACGCAAGAATTACTTGAGTTGTTTGATTTGATGGAGGCTTCTGCCCGTACAGTAAAAACCTATTCTGGCGGCATGCGCCGCCGACTAGACCTTGCAGTCAGTTTGATTGCAGCCCCTCCAATTATTTTCCTCGATGAGCCCACTACTGGTCTTGATCCCCGTAGCCGCCTAATCATGTGGGATATTATTGAACAACTAGTTGCAGCTGGTACAACTATACTCCTTACTACTCAAGACATGGATGAAGCTGATCGTTTAGCCGATAAGATTGTTGTTATTGATGGCGGTAGAATTATTGCGGAGGGCACAGCTGACGAACTGAAACAGCGGGTAGGTTCGGAGCGCTTGGAAATAACAATTGACGAGGCAAGCAGCTTCGAGACAGCTAAAAGAGTTGTCTATGGCGAGGGTCTGCATTTTGATAGTAAAACGCGGACTCTCAGTCTAGCAACCAAAGGCGGTGTACATCAACTCAAACAAGTTCTGAGTCGGCTGGATGAAGCTGGTATTGGAGTTGAAAATGTGTCTTTCCATCGTCCGACACTTGATGATGTGTTTCTCACACTTACTGGGCATACAACAGAGCAACCAAACGGAGAGATAGAAAAACAAGGAGGCCTAAAAAAGTAATGACCAAATCTTCTTCTTTCATTACTAGTGTTCAGACGGAAAAGCACTCAAAGATCTTTTGGGCACTCAGCGATTCGTGGGTGTTGGCTAAGCGCAGCATCAAACATATTACTAGAAACCTCGACCAACTCTTCGCTGTCGCACTCTTCCCAATCATGTTTTTCCTTCTATTTCGTTATGTTTTTGGCGGTGCAATAGACACAGGCGACTTGAGTTATGTAAACTATCTTGTAGCTGGCATCCTGGTGCAAATGCTAGCCTTTGGCGCAAACTATACAACACTGAATCTAGCGATTGACCTACAACGAGGTATCGTTGATCGGTTTCGCTCACTGCCCATGGCAAGTTCAGCTCTCCTAGTCGGTCATGTGGGAGCAGATTTAGTACGCAATACAATCTCAGCTCTAATTGTGCTTGGTATTAGTTTTCTTGTGGGCTTTCAACCAGTTGCAGGCCCTATGGAGTGGATGTTGGTATTGGGCCTCGCAATCCTTTTTTCACTAGCCATCTCTTGGCTATCAGCTATCATGGGTCTTCTAGTCAAAAGCATGGAAGCAGCACAATGGACAGGTTTCATCGTCATTTTTCCATTAACGTTTGTCAGCAGTGCATTTGTGCCAACTAATACTATGCCGGGGGTGCTGCGGTTCTTTGCTGAAAACCAACCACTTACGCATGTAATTGAGGCTATCCGTGGTTGGCTTGTAGGTGCGCCGATAGGTGATTCTGGCTGGCTGGCATTCGCATGGTGTGTAGGCATCATCATTGTTGCCATGCCAGTTGCGACATGGCTCTTTCGGCGTCAGGCTTTGCGATAAGTATGACATAGAAGCTACAAAAGAGTAGCATTGTCACTTTAAAGCGAACAGGAAAAGATCTACATTACATAAGGGAAATGGGGCATGATATCAGTGTGAAGGAACCCATGAGAGTAGAGACCATTAGGAGGGAAACGGTAGAAATTCCCTGATCAAAGAAAAAGAATTAATAGCTATTGCAAGTTCTAGTTTTTGTAAAAAAAGAGACATGTTTCGAGGCCTGGCAAAACTGTACATATGTGCATTCGTGACACACACAAAACTACTGTAGGTATTAGTTTATATGTTTTGATCTTTACCCTGTTGGTTTGTCTAAACGAGAGGAACGCGAAAGGACAGAATTCTTGCAAAGACAACATCAGGATGCGATCAACAGGTCAATTGATGAAACAAAAGACAACGTTAGCAGAGCAATAGAGGAAGTAAGGAGGGAGACTCCCAGTTATTCTCAGACCGTTACAGATTTCCAGAATGAAACAGCCGAAGCAACGCGAGAGATTGCAGATAACTTTTTGGATTCACAGAAAGAGGTAATTAATTCAATGCGATCGGCATGGACTCCATTTGCAGAGAGAACCAGC
>DASUUV010000078.1:0-13795 GCA_036373895.1 Nitrososphaera sp.
TTCCGACTCAGATACTGGTTCTAACTCAGATTCTTCTGCTGATTCCGACTCAGATACTGGTTCTAACTCAGATTCTTCTGCTGATTCCGACTCAGATACTGGTTCTAACTCAGATTCTTCTGATACAGACTCTGTTGTTGCTGCTGATACAGAGGTTGTTGTTGCTTCTGCCCCAAACTCTGTTGTTGCTGCTGATACAGAGGTTGTTGTTGCTTCTGCTCCAAACTCTGTTGTTGCTGCTGATACAGACTCAGATGCTGATCCCGACCTCTTATCGTCATCATCATGATGCTTCTTCTTCTTATCATCATCATGATGGTGCTTCTTCTTCTTCTTGTCATCATCATCATGATGCTTCTTCTTCTTCTTGTCATCATGTTTCTTCTTCTTATCATCATCATGATGCTTCTTCTTCTTCTTGTCATCATGTTTCTTCTTCTTCTTCTTATCATCATCATCATGATGCTTCTTCTTCTTCTTGTCATCATGTTTCTTCTTCTTCTTATCATCATCATGATGCTTCTTCTTCTTGTCACGGTCATCATCATCATGATGTTTCTTCTTGTCGTCGTCATCATGATGCCATGCTGTTGCTGATCCTGCTGTTGCTCCTGACTCTGATGCTGTTGCTGATCCGAGATAGGAAATCCATCCTGGCTGTGATATATGGTATTCGAGATAGGAAATCCATCCTGGCTGTGATATATGCTGTCCACTTGGCAAGAGCGCCAGCTGCAGTGACCCGAGATAGGAAATCCATCCTGGCTGTAATATAGGGTTGTCAACTAATACAGTTGGTTGCTGTGGTATATGGTATCCGATATAGGAAATCCATCCTGGCTGTAATATAGGGTTGTCAACTAATACAGTTGGTTGCTGTGGTATATGGTTGTCAGCTAATACAGTCGGTGGCGCAGTAAATGCTAAAAGTAGTGCTACAAATATGGCAGTTGGTTTTGTTAGCCACACATCGTCTGCAGACCACACGCATCCGATTTAAGGCGTTCCATTTAATACTCTGGTAAATATTTCCATACAAATGAAAGATATGCAGCCTATTTTCGTAATAGGAAGAGTATTTCTATATTTTTCGTAAAGTTATGACGCTTTTTATGAATTTTTTCTCTTCATATGGATGAACGTAGCTCATGCATAGTATAGCTTGGTTCTATATAACAATATCAAAAACATGGATGCTGACATGTGTGTAGGTATAAGTCATTTCTATTCTTAGTGTGCGATGTATGATAAGCTCTTGTTCTACACAGTTGAATCAAAGTGAGAATAAGACTAGATAACCGTTCACTAATCGTCTTTTCATTCGTGAACCACGAGGACTGGCCGCCTTATACTATCAAGAACACGTCTAACATTGCTTCCAAGGACTCGTACTTTAGATGTAATCCTACTACTTGCCATGACAACCAAGTCGTAGTTTCTGCTTTCAGATTCATTTACGATTTCATCTACCGGCTTGCCGGCGCGAGTAACATATTCTATATTAGCAATTCCATCGTCCTTTGATTCTCTCACTCTCTGCTCTAGCATTCGCCTCGCCGCTTCTTCAAATGTGCTTTTCAAATCTTCTTTGGCTCCCTTAAGGCCGACTTCTGGCCGGATGAATGTCAAGAGGGCACTTGGAGGTATCGCCTCAGACTCTATGACATGTAAAATGACAAGTTGTGCTCCAGATAACTTTACCAAATAAAGCGCATGCTTCAATGCATGGTCAGACATTTCTGAGCCATCATGTGGCATAAGTATATTCTTATATGGTATTGGAATATGCCTTCCCTCATACCAACTGAGCCAATTATCCAATTAAAGGTATCAGGCGGCAAGATAACGTTGTACAAGAACCTTATTACAACAGCATTTTAGTTTATGAAATTCTCATTCTACAGTACAATATATGACTCTGCAAGGTCTTTCGCTTGGCAAGCTTGCGATAATTTTGATTGCTGCTGGCGTGGCTATTGTGTATTTGCCATTTTAGGCTTTCAGCCACAAGATGTCTTTTTTTGCACCAAACATAACTGAAGAAACGCAAGTGATAATAAGAGAACAGAGGACCTACACAGTACAAGCTGAGGATGATGTGCCGCGGACGATAGTGGATTGTTCATATGGTGTTGGCGACACAATATCCATAACATACAAGCGAGAGCAGAGCCCATATTGGAGCATCATCTTGTAAAAGAACGATAGTCAGGCTCCGCTCCTTTTATTATTATTCCTAATTTTTTTTGTGTTAGCAATTTTGTTGCCCTTTTCGCTTGCTACTTGATAGTCTCAAGGAAATTCTGAATATAAGGAGTGAACTCCTTAGGTACTTGCCACATCATGCCATGCCCGGTTCCCTCCATAGTAACGAGCCATGAATTAGGTATTCTCTGGGCCATCATGACAGAATTAGCACATGGTGCTAAGAGATCTTGGTCTCCAACAATCAGTAGAGTTGGCTGCATTACGTTAGCCAATCTGTCACAGGATCCTTGTACACTCCATGTGGCGGTCGTTAATCCTTGTTGCTGACTGATCTCAGGAGTAGCTGATCTGGAGGGCGCAAGCTGAATTACAGTATTAAAAATTTCTGGATGTTCATTTAATCATTCTGGTGGGAACATTATTTGAGCTAAAACCATAGCCTGTTGTTCTGCTGTCATATTTTGCAATACCTCAGGTGATGTAAGTGTCATTAGCATTTCTGCTGTTTGTTCTGATGGGTATATTGCCTCGTTACCGCCGCAAGAGGTGGCAGAAAGTACATAACTGAATGGCTACATCTGATCTCCACTACCTTCGCTCTTACCAGTTTGAGCGTGATTTGGGGTCTTTGGTTGAGATATTCGCGTACCGTACTAGTGGAGATAGTACCTCCACTGTTTCGCCTATCTTTGAAAACATAATCTAGCAGGCAAGGATGATATCGACATTCCACGATACATGATTGTTGTTCCTGTGTCAGTCTATAATTGGCTTTTGAGAAGATATTTTGGACTGTAAAAATGCGTCAATAATATTCACAAATGACTCAGCCTGTGCCAACGATTTTGAGGTGACGATAGAGAATAATTTTTGTAATTGGTTAAATGTCATCTTATTCTTAGAGATCTATGGATCTATCAACAACTGATAATAATAATAATAATAATTGTAGGAACAAACAAGTGACAATAACCATCCGCTCCATTTTTAGCATAATAACTATAGCTTTTATGCTATTTTCTTCAATCAACATGCCGTTTCCTACTATTAGAATTGCATTAGCAACTACAGCAACAAATGACAGCAATACAGCAACTACGGATGTTCAAAGGATCGAAGCTCTCTTGGAAATAGTAAGATGCAATGCTCCATTTAGATCAAATGTCGACCTCAGCGGCTGCGATCTCTTTGGGGCTAGCTTTGGAGAGGCTGACCTTACCAATGCTGACCTTAGCTTTGCTGACCTTAGCTTTGCTGACCTTAGCTTTGCTTTCCTTACCAATGCTACACTTGAAGAGGCTGATCTTACCAATGCTGACCTTAGCTTTGCTGATCTTTCTGGTGCTTTCCTTACCAATGCTGACCTTACCAATGCTACACTTGAAGAGGCTGACCTTAGCTTTGCTGACCTTACCAATGCTACTCTAACAGGAACAAACTTTCTAGGTGCGGCCATGACTAACTGCATAGGCTGTCCACAATAGATTAAAGGACATAGGACCAGAGATTCTCTTGTATAATGAGTGGATCATGGCTCTTTATGAAAAGGGTAGTAGCATAAAAACATAAGAGATCCTACTATGACTACTTTCAAAAAGGAGTCAATCCTTATCATAATATGGTTTTATTAGAAATGTCTGTTATTGCGACCCGCAATCCGAGGCTAAGAAGGGTGTTAATGCAGCATCGAGTAAATCAACATGCACAGCCATGCACTGTACCCTCTGTAGATAATAAGCTCCAATAACAGCTGTCTACGCCGCATGTCAGAGGATGCAGATATGATCCTTGAAGATTCTAGCAGCACAGCAAACAGGAAGGCTGAAAGGGAAAGAAGCATAATAGCGGAATCGTAACAATGTAAGATGTTTAGTAACTATCGATTATCCAAACCGCCGAAAGAGGGGAAGAAGAAAAAGTAGCTAATACAGAAGTGACTACATCAGACTTAGCTAGGCGGGAAAGGTCTGTCTTTACAGACAGACCCCAGTCGCATATATACAAGGGCAGAATCTATCGTTTGTCTCTTTTTTTGTGATATATAAGAAGTCCTCTCGGATCTAGTCTGGACAAGGTAGATCATGAGAATACACTACTTAAAGGAGCAATCCCCACCTGAGAAGGTAGAAACCAATATGATCCTTTCAGGCTGTAGTTTTTGTCAGCAACATACAACCAAAGCATGCATATCATGAAGGTCTACGTACAACTCCATTTCTAGTTGTTGCTGTACTGGTAATTACAAGCATGGTCAAAGGACGTTGAAGATACCACTTTCTAACGCTGTTCTCTATCGTCGTTCTTCTCCTAAACTTGCTACTTCGGCTTCCCTCTTGCACCCGTGATTTTAAAGCATGCGCTAATCTCCCGTAAATGGGCGCCGGGAGAGGGACTCGAACCCTCGAGTCCCGAAGGACATCAGCTAGCGCGTCATAGTCTGCGACAATATACATATATGATCTCGAGGCTGACCCCTTTTAGGGCCTACTCTGACTTACCTAGCTTGGGTACCCCGGCGCTCCTGATTTGTGAACAGGTATTGCAATTTATGCCTTTATCACTTTGATAAATTATCACTTATTGCTAGTCACGTCGGATTAGACAACTAGGTTACGTACCCTGCAACTATTCAAAATGTACACACACTCGTCTGCACTGAAAAATTATATAATCATACCATCACAATAAAAGCTGCTGTGCTTGCTACGTCGATAAAGTTACCGACTTCTGAGGAGATGAAGAAATTGTCCCTTGCAGACATTGCAATAGCTGCAGGTCTTGCAGACGAGTTTCGCGATAGGCTTCGTGAATATGTGCATATTGATCCCTATTGCGTGCCCGATCCGTTTACTGACAAAGATGACTGCAATTATTCTGTCATACTTGACCGAGTGAACCTAAACAGAATTGTAGTATTGTTTGCAAACAAGAAAGAGACACTTCCTCAACTTCCGTGGTCTTCAATACTAGGTGAGCGGCTTGTCAAGGTGTCGGTGTCAAAAGAAGATGCCCTTGCGATCAAGCACCAGCTAATGCCCAAAGAAACCAACAACTTTTATCCATATAGGCGCAACGGCATAACAACGGGCTACATCATGTTTGCATTTCAGATCTGTGGGTAACGATAATCTCGCAATTCAATGACTCCAATTTTCTGAAACTTCTTTACCATATGCTCAAGCGATTTCCTTACGTCATTTTCCCCCTCGCTTGAAATCCGGAGAACCTCAAGCAAGAGGTCATCAAATGTGATGCCGTTACACATGTTCCAAAGCGAGACTGCAGTATCGTTGACGCGATACGCCTCGCCTCTGCCATTTATTAGGAGCGGTGTCCCGTCGCAGTCATTGCCAACTACGCCCCTTCGTAGAATTATTTTGTTATTAACACTTTCCCTTTTCAATAACATCCGGTCATCATCGAACTGCTGCTCTTATGCACCAGCTGCTTATTTAGCATTGCTACAACATCGATGCAAAAAGTTGCCAGCATGTATTTGTAAGGAGTAAAAGCAGCACCTGTCTCATTTGTTTTTTTGGTAGAGTGCTGCACATCGCACGAAAATAATATCATAGAACAGAGACAAAGGGCAAGACAGACACTACATCACATATATATATCATTATAGAAGTGAAGGTAGCAGAGCTCATTTTCAAGGTGCCGACACTTGTCTCCCGTGAGTTGTAAAGATCGAGTCGCATACAAACCAGTAGAAGTTTTGTGTGTTCTTCTTCTTCTTCTTCCTTTCCCGTCCTCCGTCCTTAGGAAACCATTTACACTAAAGATGTCGAGGATTTGTTAATGTTAAAATAAAAGCCAAAGCCAGAGGGCTTTTAGTGGACTTCAAAAAGAGCGAGAGACAAAATAGAAGGGCCGTCACCATTACTCGACAGGTGGCCGACAGCATAATCACGTGGGCAAAGACACACCATCCAAACGAGGCCATCCTAGTCCTGCAAGGCAAGAGTGCACAAGAGCAGATCATCGTCGATGGGGTCGTAATCCCTCCATTTTCAGAGAGTGGCCCATTTTACTCCGGCTTTGGAATTCATGATCTTCCCTACACCATAGCTCACGTCGGCACAGCACACTCTCATCCTGGAGGCTCAAACAATCCATCGCTCGAAGATCTCAACCACTTTACGGGGTTTGTATCCATCATTATCAATCACCCTTATGAGGACAATACGATAGCCGCCTATGATAGGAACGGCAACAGCCTAGAACTTAAGATTGTGAACTCAGCCTGATTGTTTCCTGCGCCCAAAGTCGAGCTCGACTCCGCGCTTAGAGTCATAGCTGAAAATAAACGATTCGTCCGGCATTATTGGAAAGCTTGATAGTAGAGCAGCTGAGCACATCGGGCACCTATCCTTCACCTTGGTCTTGTCAAGAAATGTTGCACACCAGTAGCAGGTCTCACAGAGCACAAAGATTGAAACCGCGGCAGGTGGCTTAGGCAACAATAATAATTCAGAATAGAAGTTATTATTACATTTAACTGTGGATAAAGTTTGTGGTTAGCAGCAAATTAATTGACATAAGCGATGCAACACATAGAGAATATCTTCTAATGATGGAATATAAAGTACAAGCGATATTCCACAATATATTAGACTACCTAAATGGTGGAGTGGCCTCTAACATCAATAGTAATGAACTTGTGTAAGCTTGATTCTATATAAGCATGAGATAAAACTTGTATAACTTCGTACGCCTCATTGAAACGGTAAACGAGGGCTAACATTATAGAACTGTCCTCGGATCGTTGTTCATAAGAAATCATCTATAATAGACCGATAAAGATCTTCAAATGCAAAAGATAGACAAAATATGAATGCATTTATTGTTATGGTTACAACTATTGCTAGTTGGTGTGTGTTTTGGACAGGGATATTGCTGAATATTCATGATGTCATGTCCGGTTAAGGTTGTTAGCTACTATACATGAAAATACTATGGTATATCAGCAGCAGAGGATTTACATATTCTATCTTTATAAAAGCCAGACTCGAAAGCAGCGAGCCTGCCACAACTGCGTTCGATTAGGATAGTCCAAGATAAGTTTGAACGCTTGTTTGCTAAGATACGATAATTCTCAAAAATAATAACCCTTAAGGGGCATCAATACAACAGGGGGCCTAAGAGGGGGATTAGAATAAGTGAATGCGCATGATACTATCCGGATGTTACAAAGTAATAAAAGCAGGCAAAGATGATGTTGTTAATTATTCGTGGTGACGCTAATGTACGTTTATCTTATGTTTATTTGGTATATGTTTTGATTTTATAGTACTTCAGCTGGAAAACTTAATAAAAGAATAATTCCAATATCAAGCGATAACTAATTGAACTGGGTAGGTCAGCAAATGGCATGGATAATGGTATCCCTTGCCATAAGTCTTCTATTTACAATGTGGCTTGGATTGTGGGGGCTCATTCCAGCAATCGCAATTTTCATAGGTATTTCCTATTACCTGCGCAGGCGTATGATGGCCCGTATGGGGATGGGTGGCGGTGGAGGAGGAGGATTTGGCGGCATGCTGGGTACAGGTGGAGGAGGAATCAACTATATCTGCATAGCCTGCGGTCATAGGTTCAAGGGTGGAGCTTGCCCACGCTGCGGAAGCAAAATGCGCAGGGCAGACTTTTAATACATGACTCTTGAAGAGCTGCGCCAGAAGGCGTTTTTTCAAAATACAATAGATGTATGGATAGCATACAGTGAGGAACGCGGCTGGGATTGGTACAATATTGATGCCTATCGATGCTTTATTGGACACCTTATCTCAAAGGGTATCAAGATGCAAAAGTTCCCACTCTGCGTCAAGGAGTCTGGAGGTACATACGAGCGTGGTAAGGACAAGGCCCAATTCCTTGACCAGCTCTCAAAAATATCCGCTGCGGACGCCGCGGCCTACACCGTCAAATTGACGGGCGAAACAATAGGTGCCATACGCTTGTTTGTCAACTAGAGTCTAGAAAATTTCAGCTCGTAGATATTACAGTTTAGTAGGAACCTCTAAAATCTATTATCTATATAATTATGTGAAGTGCCTGAAGAGAAGCTGCCAGTTCCAACGCGCGAAGAGCACATAATCAACTCCCGGATCGAAAGGCTGACCGCCATTAAACCGGAGCCCCTATTTGAGAGCATAGTAGGCTACAGCGATGTAAAAAGGCTGTTTCATCTATCACTTTCTTCTGAAAAGCCTGTTCACTTGTTGCTTATTGGCCCGCCGGCGTCTGCCAAGACGCTTTTCATGCTCGAATGCATGAGACTTGAACGCTCATATTTTACGCTTGGAAGCCACAGTACTAAGTCCGGCATGATAGATTATCTGTTTGATAAAAGGCCGCGGTACCTGATTGTGGACGAGATAGAACACATGCCAATGAAGGATCAGACGGCGCTATTGAGCCTGATGGAGACAGGCATCCTAGCTGAAACCAAGTTCCAAAAGACGCGTAACACCCACCTAAAGACATGGGTCTTTGCATCTAGCAACACCACAGACAGAATGCTGACGCCGCTTTTATCAAGGTTTGTCGTACTCCACTTCAAACAATACTCATTTGGCTCATTCCAAGAGGTATGCGCTCACATTCTTGGCCGTGAAGGGGTCACACTTGATGTCGCTACAGCAATAGCAGAGGCGGTATGGACAAAACTCAAGTCAAAGGACATACGTGACTGTATAAAGATTGGGCGCTTGGCAAAGACAAAGGAAGACGTTGAATGGATATCTCAAACATTGAGAGCGTATAAGCAATAGCTCATTTTTTTTGTTGTTGTTGAGCTGATCACGACATGCTAAAGCAGCTTGATCTGTGATGGCAATTCGCGGATCACCATTTTACCCTTTCTGTTGTCGAAATCATTCTTAAATGTGCTGTTATTCGTACTATTTTGTAAGTCTTGTAAGTCCTTGGCAAGCGGCCATTAGATGATAATGTCACTGATTTTAGCACAAAATCTTCCTTGGCAAAGGATAAAGTGTGTATTATCATTAAAAAAGGTCCTTACTGCCATATATTGCACTCTTTTGTCCTTGTAAGAAAGGCCGATACTTTTCGTGTGTGGCAAAAAGTCATTAAATATCATTGATCTTTTTTGCTTGTGCGGAATTAATTAGAATGGCGATGCCTGTCTAGTTTCTTGGCGTAAGAATTCTGGTAATGCAGAGTGAAAGTTTTTGTGGCGCCATTATGTGTATTGTGTGTGATAGCAAGAAATGGGCTTAGACCTCAAGCCACTGGTGACGCCTAGACCGCTCAAATTGACAGAGCTGGCAGGCAAGGTAGTTGCAATTGATGCTTACAATACGATTTACCAGTTTCTCAGCATTATAAGGGGGCCGACGGGGGAACTGCTTACGAACAGCAAAGGGGAGGTAACGAGCCACCTGAGCGGCCTATTCTATAGGAACGCCAATCTACTGATGGATAATATCAAGCCCGTTTACGTTTTTGACGGCAAGGCAAACGAGCTCAAGATTGCTGAAATAGAGCACAGAAGCCAGCTGAAAAAAGAAGCGACAGAAAAGTATCATCTTGCAATTGAAGAGGGTAGGATGGAGGACGCACGCAAGTATAGTACACGCACGGCAGTTCTGACTCCGGAGATGGTGGAAGATTCAAAAAAATTGCTCTCCTATCTTGGCATTCCATATATTCAGGCACCCTCTGAGGGCGAATCGGCAGCCTCATACCTTACAAGGCATGATATGGCCTTTGCAGTTGGAAGCCAAGATTATGATTCAATATTGTTTGGAGCCAAAAAGCTGGTGCGCAATCTGGCAATTAGCGGCAAGCGCAAGGTGCCAAACCGCAACACCTACATCGATATCGAGCCTGAAATACTTGAGCATGACAAGGTGTTGCATGAGACTGGCCTGACACACAAGCAACTAGTGGATGTCGGCATACTTATCGGCACTGATTTCAACACTGGCGGCTTTCCTGGTATTGGCCCAAAGACTGCAATCAAATTAATTAAGGAAAATGGTAGGCTGGAAGATGTTAAAAAAATCAAGAGCTTGCTTACACAAGTGCCCTACCAAGAGATACGCAACATCTTTCTCGACCCTGAAGAACCAAAGGTCGACAAGATTGAATTTGGCACAGTCAATCGCGAAAATGTACTGGATTTTCTTTGTGTCATGAAAAGCTTTTCAACAGATAGGGTGAGTAGCACACTTGACAAGCTGCAAAAATCCATAGCAAACCGCAACCAGTCGCTTGAACAGTGGTTTGGCTAACATTGTGATAATAGAGTCAATATTGAGACCCTGTGATAATGCGGTGCGTGTCTCTCGCTGACAAAACTTGAAAAAGACCTGCCTATTCTGGTTTTTCTCTTTAGCTTTTGTCCATACAAGATATCCAAAGCCCGGCGGCGCGGATCTGAGCTCTCTATTTTGGATAAATTTTCTGTTTAGTGCCCTGACGATTTCAGCAAAGTAAAAATCTTCTGAACGCTTAGAGGTCAAGCAGGAACCTTGCGGTAATCATATCTTTTTCTTGCTTGATCTCCATTTCATGATATGTTACTGCCTTGATTTCCACTTTGTAGTGATGCCGGACCAGTTCAAGCGGTTCTCCTATTGTAGTGCCTTCAAGCAAATAGCTGTTGTTGTTATGCTGTTTTATCTTGACAGAAAATTGAGACATTGCTATCCCATCTGCCACCAGCAAAAGCATCACTTTGTCCAGCCAGTCGAAGAGCAATGAATAAAGGTCATTGCCTTTGGCAGAAATTTTAATCTCTCTTTTGGGTCTGACAGTTTTCAAGTCGATCATTGTGTCGCAGAGAGCCATGGCAGCGTTTTCAAAGGCTTCCTCTAGAGTGCTGCCGTAGGCCTCTATAACGGCATCTGTCATATGCTCAAGGAATCGGTAACCGCCTGCCAATATAACGATGAACAAATGACAACTATTTATTGCGTTATTGCACACCAAAATATCGCAAAATCTAAATGTTAACACATCGCTGGCTACTGGTGTGGCCAGGCTAGAGCTTCCCCGTGGCATGAGGGATCTTGATCCTGAAGAGTATGCTAACATAAATTATGTCCGCGATAGGTTCTTTGAAATTGCACGGCTGTTCAACTTCCAACTCACAGAGCCATCTCCTCTAGAAATGCTTGCCACACTAGAGGCAAAGAGTGGTGCTGCGATCTCAAACGAAATCTACGCTTTCAAGGACAAGGGAGGCAGGGATGTCGCCCTTCGTTTTGACCTTACTATCGGTCTAACGCGATATGTTGAGTCAAGGCGCGATTTGAAAATGCCAGTCAAGCTGGCTTCATTTGCAGGCGTGTGGCGGTATGATGAGCCCCAAGCCGAGCGCTACCGCTACTTCCACCAGTGGGATATCGAAGTGTATGGCCCATTCAGCCAAGAATCAGATGCTGAAGTAATTGAATTTGTTTACACATTTTTCAGAACACTGGGACTAAAGGTGGCAATCGAGATAAACGACAGGCAGCTTCTTGAGCAGTACATCAGAAAAAAACTTGGTATTTCTAGCGAAGAGGCGATGCTTGAAATGTTTCGTGCAGTAGACAAGGTACCAAAAAAGGGGGCGCAGGCTGTACTTGCAGAATACAAGGACAAAATAGAGCCTGCAAAAATGCAGGCACTGATAGAACTGTCAAAACTAAATGGCAATGTAAACGAAGTTGCCCGCAAGGCTGACCTAACGGGGCTTGACAGCTGGCAGCAGTTAGTCAGCTTGATGGACTTACTCAACACAAAGAAGGTAGAACGAGCGCACATTAACCTTGGCATAGTGCGTGGGCTTGACTATTATTCTGGAGTGGTTTTTGAAGCATTCGACCAAGCCACTGATTCTGGGGCACTCGTTGGTGGAGGAAGATATAACAGACTCACTGAAGCGTTCGGAAGAAAAGATATTGGAGCCACAGGCGTTGCTGGGGGAGTGGAGCGGATAGTGATGGCCCTTCAGAGGCATGGCATATTAAAACAACCATCAAGACCACTTGTGTATGTCGCAAATGCAACTGAGGATCTCAGAGCAAAGGCACTTGAGCTGGTTTCATCTCTACGCACAAGTGGTATAGCAGTCGATTACGATATGCTTGGGAGGACGCTCAGAAAGCAGCTAGAGTATGCTTCCAATAAAGGTACAGCGTTTGTAGTAATTGTAGCACCAAATGAAATTGCCACAAGTCAAGTAATCCTCAGATCTATGAAGGATGGAACTGAAAGCAAATACTATATAGACAGTTTGAAAGAAACGCTCAGTAAAATGCTTAGAGTTTGATTGTAGCCACGCTCTTCATTTTGACCATGCCGTTTGGCTTTTTTTCGTATACCACTCTGACTATAAGGTCCGGTGGATCATAGCTTATGTAAATATCGCCGGTCCTCAGCTGCTGTACGTCGTAGTTAATCTCAATCCTGTCCTGATGAATCCCAATCTCTGTAAGTCTCTCTTTTGCCCGGGTCACGAGCTCTTGATCGGAAGAGTTTGGAGCCAGAAATGCTTTAGCGTCTGGAGTGTTTACCAAATAATCCCTCAAGTTTGTGCTTTCCAATATAAGAGCCAGCCAGGCAATTACTATTAACGTTTCCAGTGTCTTAGAAGAATATCGATATGACTGCGGTTACCTGCATGTCCCTTACTTAGCCGCAATTCGATATACATTGCAAGAAAAACAATATTAATTCTGCAATAGATGGGTGTGATGGGTATGTAAATTTCGATGCAGTCATTTTTTTCGCCAATTTGTTAAGCTTTGGCTCTATTACTTTGCCTGAAATAAATAGGTCGATCTCTCATAGAAGCTTGTGCTGTGTTACTTGCTCGAACAGCGCGTCTATATCATCAGGCCTGCCCAACTCCTGAGCGCTTTTGGCAATGTCCTTGTCAATTGGGTGCTATGCTAAAAAATATGGACAAGATAACATTGCAACACTTACATAGAGGCTTCTTATTGAATTAGGGGACAAGCATAAAGATCTGATTTTTGTAAGATTCTTGTCCAGACTATTCTTTATCACGACTAGCATACAACTTCTTCAAACCGAGACTCTGATATGATGCAAGGTAAATATTTCAATCAAAATGTCTAAGTGTGCACTGACCTAGTTCTTTAGTCCATCTGTCATATCGCTCGAGTTACCATGTGTTTTTTGGAATCAAAATAACTTCTCTCTTCTTGTCCTCCTTGCCTAAAATACTGTGACCACGACAGCCATCAGGCAAAAATGTCTAGCACTCTTATTTCACTTACATACTCAAATGTATTGCGCTATATCACAAACTTTTCTGGGGGCGACCCTTCCTTTGTATTTGTACTACTACGCTATTAAGAATATCATGAATCATATTTAGTATTATGGCTGCATGCATACAACAGTTAATTGCTTTTTGCTTTGTTACAATTAATAGCAGGAGTTCAAGGTATATATGAGAATTAGCTGCCTTCCTGAATGGAAGGAAAGAGGGAAGCGTGTAGTTGTCTGACTTTACTACTATTGCACATGATGTACTCATAATCGGGTCAGGGCTGGCAGGCCTCCGCGCAGCTATTTCTGCAGCTGCCGTTGACAAAAAGTT
>DASUUV010000079.1:0-4320 GCA_036373895.1 Nitrososphaera sp.
TTATATATGCCTCTTCAGTCGAGTTAATAATTTTTATAGTAATTGTTACTACTGCTAGAGAATGCAGAGACCCGACTGGGACACATATTTCCTGTTGCAAGCAGAAATAGCCAAGCTTCGTTCAAATTGCCTCACCCGCCACATCGGCGCAGTAATTGTCAAGGACAACCGGCAGATAGCTACAGGCTATAATGGAACGCCACCAGGGATAAAGAACTGCTACGAGGGCGGATGTCTTCGCTGTCTTGCCAGAACGAAGGGCGAGGTCAAGTCCGGCGAAGGCCTTGATCGCTGCTTGTGCACTCACGCTGAGGCAAATGCAATAATGCAGTGCGCCCTCTTTGGCAACGCTGGAAGCACAAAGGGCGCCATGCTCTACTCTACTTTTGCTCCCTGCTTAGAATGCAGCAAGATGGCTATAAGTGTCGGCATAAAGAGGATAGTGGTGCTTGCTGACTACCCCGAAGACGGCACACAGCTGCTGAGAGACGCAAATGTAGAGCTGGTCAAGCTTAACCCCGACCTGTTGAAACCTTGGCTTTCTGTAATTACTGCAGACCCAGAGTCATCAGCAAAGGCAGTGAGCAAGTAAAAGTACAGGTCCCTGTCGCCCAATTTAACGGGCAGTTTTTTGCTTTAAATTACCTTACTTGATGACATTGACAGGCTGAACACCTCTGTATTTAGCGAATCAAAGGCCTTTGTCGCAAGCCAACATACAAGACTATCCTGTGGTGACTGGTGCAATGCAGGAGATCCATTCTAAGCAGGGTTTTAGGATAGCACCCATCAGCTAAACGCCTCGGATTTGAAATGTTCTATGTTATGATCTATATCTGCCAAATTAGGCTACAACCAGAACAAGAAATGACATAATAATTTCTCCACTATGTACTAACTGTGCTTAAACTACAGTTGGATGTAGACATTGAAACTGATATTTACAAGCAAAAAAAGTGGTGTCTCATTGTATTGCACTTAGACTCAGCAGAATCACAGCAGCAGCAACGTCCTTGGCAGTAGATTATACTAGACTACAATTACAACAATATCTCAAGCCTGCCTACAAAATATGCTGGCGATATGCCAGTTTCACATACACACATTCCTATGTCGTCATAATATTCAAGAGATTGACTCACTAGTAGAGGTCTCTCTGAATTTATTAAGAACGTCAAGTAGCTTATGGTAGTAATTCTTATGCACAAGATGGAACCAGCTGCTATAAGAAAAACTTGATGATAACAATCAGGCCAGCTAGAAAATCAGACAAGGATGAGATCCTCAGTTTTTGCATAAATACCTTCAGCTGGGGCGACTACATCAATAGAGTGTGGGATTATTGGTACGCCGAAAAGAATGGCCAGCTATTTGTAGTCGAGTCCGGCGGCGAGAAGATTGCAATGTCACATGTTGCTATCTGTCCCGAAGGCAAAGGCATCTGGCTTGAAGGAATAAGAGTACACCCTGATCATCGCCGGTCTTACATTGCAACAATGCTCCTCGCAAAAATGCTAGAGTATGGCAGGCGGAAAGGCGCCCGAGAGGCGTCTGCAATAGTGGATGCAACCAATATTGCGTCACAGAGCATGATGGAAAAGAATGGTTTTAGGGTAGTGTCAAAGTGGATGTACTACAATGCACTAAGCACACCAAGACACCAAGGGTCAAATGCAAGAATTGCAAATGCTGATGATATAGATGATATCTGGCAGTACCTTCAGCAGTCCAAGATCTACCGCCTGTCTGGAAAGAGATATGCCAAGTCGTGGCACTGGTACACGTTTGACCGTAGAACACTTCTAAATTTCGTCAAAGAAGAACGTGTAATTGTGACTAGCCTGCCCATTGATGGCATTGCAATAATCAACAAGCGCGGTTACTGGGACAGGACTAACATACTGCAAATAGTCTATCTTGACATTGCGTCTGCAAGCTCACTCCGCCACCTTGTTTCCTTCATAACGAACCTTTACTTAGATGGCAAATTTGACAGTCTGCAGCTAGTATGTTATGACAGCAAACGAGTAACATCATTTATCAATAAATTCGTGATAAAAGAAGAAGAGGAGCAGTTCCTCCTTTACAACAAGCAATTTAAGCCATAGCTCATTTCTCACACTTATGATTGGATTATGGAGATACTTGGAAGTTGACAACTTGCGCATAATCTATCCCAATCATTGTATTGGCAATTCTTTGCTTTTGATTCTCTGCCTTGACAGCTTCATCTAAAACCGGATAAATAACATCGAAGAACTTGACAACAGGACTGCAGGTGATTGCGCACTTGATCTTATAGGTTTTGTAGTGAGTGATAAGCCAAGAATCAATTACACGATCTAGTTCCACTGCGAGTTGTCATCAAATTTTGGCAATGTTACAAATAAATCACAAATCGATAGTGAGCTCATTGCTTGGCGGTCATTTCCTGTACCTTAAGCTATAATAAACTACCGTAATTTGATGTACAAATTTGTACTGACAACCGAAGTTGGCATATTCTTGCTCATTCAAAGAAAAAACCTCTAACCTGACAACATAAATCAAAGTATTAAACGACAAGTCAGTAAGGCAGGTTGTGCAAATGCAGCTGATAACAAACCTGTCGCCCATTCATATGCATATCATATTTGAAGGATAAGACTGCAGGTCACGTATGAAGCGACCAGCTCTTCTTCAACAGGATATCTGCAGAATTTGTTATCAGAAGTTATTAGCGAAGCTCCCGCTCCCACCTATCCATCTTTTGCAGTAATTCTAGATTCTTTGACTTGAGGTTTTCAAGCTCCTCTCTTATCTGTGCGACTTCTTTAGGCTTCCTTATTGCTACTCTTATGATGCTTATACATTCTTCAGCTACCCTTCTTACCCTGTAGTCTAGGTCGTTCTCCATCACCCATGTCAGGTCAGGAATCGCCGTTATCAGTTCGGCATCCGCAAGTGCTCTGCATGCATTTATGCGGGCTCTGAACCACTTGTCAGTCAGTAGAGTCTTCAGGTGGTCAAAGACGGCAGGGTTATCTGCAAATCTGCCAAGGGCAAAAGTAGCAGCTTCTCTTATCCTATGATAATTTCCGTATTTGCTTTTTCCAATCATAAATTCTGCAACCTCCTTGTCGCCGGTAAACTCTTTAAGGCCTGCTATTGCCCCTTGCGCCACGACATTCTGAAAAGTGGTAGTTTCTGTAGCCTTTTTCAAAATGGCAATGGCGCTCTTGCTCTTGGTCTTGCCTATTGCCGTCGCGGCTTCAGACCTGACAAAATAGCTCTCATCATCGTCCTGCAGCAATGGCCTAATTAGCTCCAGTGACTCTTCTTTCTTGAATTCTCCTATCGCCTTTACAACTGCACGTCTTACCTTTGGATGCTTGACTGCAAGGCAATCTTTCAACGCTTCATAAGCATAGCTTGTCTTGATTGCCCCTAGCGACTTTGCAGCTTCAACTGATACTCCCCAGAATCCATCGTGCAGGACGGTCTTAGCCAGCGCGTCAATGACTGCATCCGACGACTTGTCCTTTAGTGCTCTGGCAGCTTCCGCACGCTTGATCACATTCTCTCCTTCTTGGAGCTGCTTGAGAAGCATCTCCTTTGGTGCTTTCATAGATATCATCTTTAAAATCTTGAACTCTGGATCAACAGAAAACCATTCCACCTCGTCGTCAACAGGGATTTGGAAGATACTCTCTCTATCCCGGATCTTGAACGTATATATTTTCTTATTGCTATTTGGAAAAGTCATCTCTACTTCAAGCGGAAACTCAAAATGCTCACCTGCCTGTGACTGTTTGACTTTGATCTCTGCAATGTGGTTATCATGATAAAAGTCGACCTTGAGCTCAGGATGTCCTTCTCTAAAAATCCATTGGTCAAAGAACTGCTGCAGGCTCTGACCCGTTTCAAGTTCAAACACTTTTCGAAGATCATCGGTCTCGGTATTGCCATTGGCAAAGCATTGCAAATATGTTCTAAGTGATCTTCTGAAGTACTTGTCTCCGACAAGGTGGCGCATCATGTGGAGCACGCACCCTCCCTTTTCATAGGTGTGTCTATCAAAGAGGTCATCAGGGTGTTTGTATACTTTTGTTACAATGGGCCTAGTATACCTGGTTCTGGCCTCTTCAAGATAGTCGTCAGCAGTCTGCATCATATAATACTGGAACTCGTCCTTGCCTTTGCTTGCCTCCCAGTATAGTGCCTCACAGTAGGTAGCAAATCCTTCATTGAGCCAAATATGCTGCCAATCATTGCATGTGACAAGGTCACCAAACCATTGGTGTGCCAGCTCATGCGATATAAGATAATCACTTGTAAAGT
>DASUUV010000080.1:0-6661 GCA_036373895.1 Nitrososphaera sp.
ACAGGCTTAATTAATGCCGGTGAATCAGCCACGCTATCTCTTGCACAAGTCAACCCAGGACAATACGACTATTACTGCATAGTGCATCCATACATGACAGGCAAGATAGTGGTACAATAAATAAGAATCCAGCCCGCACATCTTTTGAATTTAGCTGATAGAAGGATTATCTAGAACAAAAGAATGACAAAGTTGACGAATAGAATGCAAGAAATGCCAATATAGCCAATTAACATCTGAAGAGAGAAGAATTACTGCCTGCTGCCATCGTCTCAAATAAAGCAAGGTAGCGCCAGCGAAAAGTCAGGTAGTTCTAGCGGTAATAGCAGACCTCAAAACACATCAAGTGGGAAATAGTTTCTGACACTGTGTCTATATACAGTATATTTCCATATCCTTTATGAGATATGCACACCTTTATGATGGCAAATATGGATGCTTTTGAATGCATAGCAACTAAGCTTGATCTTCGAGAATTTAGCTTACAAGATATTTCTGCAGAGATAAAGTCAAAAATCTTGGAAGCTGCTCGCTTTACAGGCAGTGGACTCAATACTCAGCATTGGCGATTTGTTGTTATAGAAGATAAGAAGAATCTTAAAAAACTTGCAGAGGACAGCACAAGTGGAGGCTGGGTTTCAGGGGCCAATTTTGCAGTAATTGTACTGACAAACCCTCGGCACAAATTCCACATGATTGATGCTGGAAGAGTGGTTCAGGATATGCAATTAGCTGCTTGGAATTACGGTGTCGCATCATGTTTATTCACTGGAGTACAAGACGAAAAATTGCGCAGTGATTTTGGCATTCCAAAAGATCTGGATCCAACGATCATAGTAGGTTTTGGATTTTCTGCCAAACAGATTTCTGGAAAAAGAAAGAACCGCATGCCACTAGATGAACTTGTCTACTATGAAAAATATGGCAACCCGCGGGGATCATAACAAGTGTGTTGCTCTAAATTTACATTAGAATAGAATCGGCTGATGGGAGGTTTTTATCTTGTATTGAAATGGCTGCAGAGAACAGATTCCGTAGGAATAGATTAAGAACATGCGCGTTTGTACCTCTTCTACAAATAGACAGTTTTAAGAAAGGGAATGGCTACTTTTCATGCCGCAGAAGGATACCTCGCCATGAAGTTATGCCTCCTGGCAAGGTTATCATTCAAGCGATATTTACGTACTGTCATTTGTGGTAAGAACCATTGCATTATTGCCTGCCAGAGGTAGGTTTTTAATGGATTAACAACAACTTTTACTGCCCGAGCATGCAAGCAAACCAACAACAGCAGCTTGACGCCGTCGACAAAAAACTTCTAAACGAGATCCAGTGGGTCTTTCCTCTTGTTGATAGGCCTTATCTAGAGATTGCAAAGAGATATGACATTTCGGAGGAAGACGTCATGCGTAGGATAGCATTCATGAAGAACATGGGCATCATCCGCCAAATTAATGCCATTTTTGACACAAGGCGACTTGGATACAAGAGCGCCCTTATTGCGTTTGCAGTCAGACCTGACAAACTTGACTATGTAGCGGGGAAAGTAAATGAGCACCCTGGGGTCAGCCACAACTATGAGCGCAATCATGAGTATAATATGTGGCTCACGCTTGCAGTGCCTCCAGGATCAGATATGAAGCAAGACCTTGACAGAATGGCATCGTTTGAAGGCGTTATCAAACATAGAGTTCTGCCAACACTGAAGCTCTACAAGATCGGCGTCAGGCTTGATATGGTTAATAAAGACCCGGATAAGCTTGTGCCAACGGATAAAGTGAAGCATCTAAACCAAGAGAAAGTTCAACTAAGTGAGCGTGACAGAGAGTTCATCCGTGAATTGCAAAAGGACTTGGCAGTAGTGCCAGAGCCCTTCAAGGAGCTTGCCAATAGTTTAGATGTATCTACAGCGGAATTGTTTGCCAAGGCCGCAGAATATGAAAACACTGGCATAATGAGGCGTTTTGCTGCAATACTTCGCCACCGCGAAGCTGGCTTTGTTGCAAATGGTATGGTCGTGTGGCAGGTGCCGGAGAACAGAGTAGACGAAGTAGGCTTCAGACTTGCTGCATTTCCACAGGTGAGTCACTGCTACAGGAGGCCGGTATATCCTGATTGGAGGTTCAATCTTTTCAGCATGGTACATGCCCGGACGCTGCAAGCGGCTGAAAAGATTGCTGCAGAAATGTCAGAAACGGTGGGCATAAAGGACTATCAGATACTGTTTAGCTCACGAGAGTTCAAGAAAGAGCGCGTAAAATATTTTGTCTAGTGCATCTAGTCGGCACCCAGAAGAATCTACTACTCTAAATAGCCTGTATGTCATTTTTCAATGACAACCTGCAACGATCCTCTGATGAAGATATGGTCTGCAGAAGATCCTCAGTTTGCGCTCTCATTTAGCAACAGGCTCGACATAAAAGTTCTTTTCATACATCTCCTCCATTCTTGCAATTTCAGTGCTATTGAGGTACTTGCCATCTGACAGCGATGTAAACAGTTCTATTTCTTCAATACTTACCATTGTCGGCAGGATGACTGAAATTTGCTTTTGCGACAGTATGAACTTAATTGCTAGTTCTGTGATGTTCCATCCCTTGCTGCTTGCAAGAGGTCTCATATTCTCTATCTTTTGCATCGCCTCAATGATGAACTCTTGCTTTCTAAAACTGCGGTGGTCGTTCTTGTCAAACTTTGTATCCGTATTGACCTTACCAGTAAGTAAGCCTGACGCATCAGGAACTCTTACCATTATGCCGACATTGCGCCGCTCTGCTATTTGCATAAAGTCTCGTGCAGGGTCCTGCTCCAAAATATTGTAGACAGTCTGGAGGCATGTTATGTTCCTTTTTTCGATAGCTTCCAAGCCTTCGTCCTTCCACCCTATCGCTGGTCCAAGCGCTACCCCCTGGCTCTTGATCGTGCCTTTTTTGACTATGTACTCAATAGAAGCAAAGAGCTTGTCGTTTTCTATTGCGTCCATCTTGGGATTGTGAAGGCTATAAACATCTATGTAATCAGTCTGCAGACGGTCGAGGCTCTGGCTAATAGCAAACTGCAAAAATTCTTGGTTATGCTTTTGTGGCAGCTCACTGTGTCCTACCTGCTTGGCACTATACATGTCATAGCCCCACTTTGTAGAATAGACCACGTCGTTGCGCATATCCTTGAACACTTGCGCTATAAGCTTCTCGCTTTTCCCCTTGCCGTATATGTCTGCAGTCTCGAAAAAGTTGATGCCCAAATCATAGGCACGCTTTAGCATCCTGATCGCTTCATCGTCGTCAATCTTTTTCCCCCACCAGTCAAGCCCTATAGTCCATGCACCAAAGCCAATCTCGCTTACCTTTAGACCACTCTTACCCAAAGTTCGGTATTTCATGCCGCTATAGATAGCACTCCCTTTACTTCAGACGCTATTGTGTTGAATTGCAGATCATCCATTATAGGTCTGCCGCTTACATCTATGTCAAGCGGGATCCATGATCTGCAGCCAATCCATTCAGGCTTGTTTTCAATTAATATCGGTCGCTCAAGTTTGAAAACACGTAAGAGTATTACACTCATAGGCTTACTTGGATTGTAATCCATCCTTGCATTAACATAGCTTTCGTTCCAAATATGGTAGTTTGCAAGCATCCTAAGAGTAATGCGGTCCGTTATTTCTTTGACTTCTACGGATTCTGCATAGCTTGTAATCCTGTTGGTTCCGGTGGCTGGCTGCTCCTTTAGCACTTCGTCAAGTTTATTTGCGTAGTCAGCCTGCAAATGATCTTTTGACTCGTGTTCGTATGTTGGAAATAGTAGAAATCTGTCGTGCTTGACTTTGAAGCCTTGGCGGTATTCCAGTATGCCGCCCTTGCGTAAAAGCAGAACCTGCCTGCCCTCTTCAAGAGCCCTGCAGACGACAGCCCATTCTTTCAGCGCCTGCATAATTATCCTAGACCCTTAATGATGTCCTCAACTCCCTTATAAACGCAGACAATCATTGGAGTGTCACGGATAATATACTTGCTCACTTTGGCTTCGCGCAGTTGAATTATCAGTTCCTGAAACGCCATCAGATCCATAGTTTCAAAGGCGAGCATGAAATCCTGATCATCAAGGCCAAAGGAGTAAGTAGTGTTGAGCCTGATCTGTGGAAACTTCCGTCCCACCAAGATATGCTCCTCCATCATTTTCTTGCGCTCTTCAAAAGGCAGCAGGTACCATTCCCTTGACTTGACAAACGGATAGACGATACAATACTTCATAGGCTGCTCGTCTGTCATAAATCCGGGCGTAATCTTCGATGAGTAGACAGACGGTCTTGTTGCAGAGAGGAAAACATATGATGGCAGCAGGTATTTGCCAAGGACAGTTGAATAGATCTTGGATGTCATTACCTGTGTCTTTTCTAGAGAGTTAGCAATCATCCATAACATCAAGTCGCTATCTTCGCGTAGGCCCAGAGTTGAGTATGTCCTCACCTTTATCTTGGTGTTGGCAACCTCAATTAGGTTAGCGAACTCTTTGGCCGCTTCCTCCTTGCCTATCTCATTTAGCCAGCGCCACTTGGGATCCACTCTGAAGAATGAGAAGTTGAGAAAGGTTGTTGCCTGGGACTCTTCTGATGTGGACGCTTCTGCAACCATCTGGGTGGAAGTAAATTTACTAGAGCCTAATTTTTACTTGTCTTCTTCTATGCCGAGCCAGGTGTAACCCTTTGCTTCCAGTTCTTCAGCCAGTTCTTTGCCGCCTGATTTGATAACCTTACCCCTTGCCACTACATGGACATAATCAAGCTTTTTGAGGTATCGAAGGATTCTGGCATAATGAGTGATTACAAGCACGCCGGCGCCCGTATCAATCAATTTGTTTATTGCCTCCGCAACTGACTTGACCGAATCGATGTCTAGACCCGAGTCCGGCTCATCTAGAATCGCGATATTCGGTTTGAGAACCAGCATTTGCATGACTTCTGACCGTTTCTTTTCGCCACCGGAGAATCCTTCATTGAGGTAACGGCTTAGAAACGAAGGATCGAGCCCCACCGCGTCGAGGTTCTTTTTGACATACTCGTGGAATTCGCGAACTGTAATGAAGACCTCCCGGTTTTGTTCCTCGCCAAGCGACTTATTGAGAGTGTTGTAGGCGTTTCTCAAAAAGTGGCTGTAGCCAACTCCTGGAATCTCAGTCGGGTATTGAAAGCCAAGAAAGAGACCCTTTCTTGCTCTCAGATCAGTCGAAAGATTGAGGATGCTCTCGCCCCTGACCAAAATGTCTCCCGAGTCGATGTTATACTTAGGGTGACCCATAATGGCATTTGCAAGCGTGCTTTTGCCGGAGCCGTTTGGACCCA
This sequence comes from Nitrososphaera sp., assembly GCA_036373895.1. GTDB lineage: Archaea > Thermoproteota > Nitrososphaeria > Nitrososphaerales > Nitrososphaeraceae > Nitrososphaera. The sequence continues at coordinate 5,342 of DASUUV010000080.1, forward strand.
TAATGGCATGAACCTCACCCTTGTTGATGCTAAGGTTGAGTCCTGTAAGTATCACCTTGCCATCAATGCTGGTATGCAAGTCCTTTACCTCAAGAAACGTCATACTATAACACTGTTATATGCACTTAATATAAGTATTGTGTGTGGACTAATTCCCCGTACAGAGTCGATGTTTTCAAAGTAACTGCTGCATGTCATTTGTCATTGCTGTGGTGTGGTTGTTGTCTTTATTCGTCATTATCCTCTTGAGCATTTCTTCTCATCCTGCCAGATTAATGCTTATATTATTACTAATATTGTTCGCATATTTCTTGATATCAGTTAGGGCATCCGATATTGCCTCTAATGAAGGTTGTTCGTATCTTTCGTCGGTATTTTCGAATTGTCTAACGTAGGCTGTCACATTGATTGTTTGCCTTCGGTTATGAGTGTCACCAAGAATATCTTTACACTGCCAGTAAAGCTCTATTGTTGTTTAGTTGTCTCTAAAGAAGTTGAAACTCGATTGGGCTGTATGAACACTGCTCAAGTAGATATAAAGAATCTTTGGTGTTCGTTAGGTTGTAATAATTCAGTTGTCCATGTTCTTTGAGAGCCCTCAAATTCTATAGTTCTAAAGTTTACAGTTATTCCTTCAGCTGTTCCTTTGCAGATATTTGTTATTTGCAAATCCAATGAAGCAGATCCGATTTGTGCTATTGACCCTTTTAGAAATAGTTTCAATTGTGCTTTGGTAGATTCTTCGAGAGCGATAACGCTGTTCTTGTTTTGCTTCACGTAATACCCAAGTTATGGCCGCTAGAATTGTGGTTACAATCACAAGAAACTATTTTGTATTATCTATAGCCTGAGGATTGGAGGCTTTGTTGTAAGAGACCTGTGAACAGCAATTACAAAGTTATCAAGCTCGTTAATTATAAAAACAATCCTTATTGCGTTCTTGCACTATTGAGGATAGGGCCATTCGCTGATCAAAACTTACAGAATTCACTTGAATGCCAGATGTTTGTTGCTCAATAATCTTGATGAAGCTTGAATTCAAGTGGGGGCTGTAAGTGCAATTTTTGCAGTATTCATGTTTTTTGTGCATTGCAATAATCATTTGAATCCTTGCATTCTATTCGTCAACTTTGTCATTCTTTTGTTCTAGATAATCCTTCTATCAGCTAAATTCAAAAAATGTGCGGGCTGGATTCTTATTTATTGTACCACTATCTTGCCTGTCATGTATGGATGCACTATGCAGTAATAGTCGTATTGTCCTGGGTTGACTTGTGCAAGAGATAGCGTGGCTGATTCACCGGCATTAATTAAGCCTGT
>DASUUV010000081.1:0-21022 GCA_036373895.1 Nitrososphaera sp.
ACCGCTCTCGCAGATCAGTAACACAGCAGCGACAGCAGGTTTGACTTCCGGGTTCGGAATGGGACCGGGTCGCACCCTGCCGCTATGACCGGCTTATCCTAATATTTGCCAAAGGGCTAATTTAACGTTGCTTCAATAGAAACAGACATCAGAGGCTTAAATAATCTCTTCCTCAAAAACATGGGATACGAACATGACAAATGACTTGCTGTCCGCCCTCACATTCATAGTGGGGCTGGTCATTTCGACAATTATAATCTACGTTACGACAAAGCTGTTTGGGCAAAAGGAAGGGATAGGGCGGGCATTTGTCACCGCCCTTATTGGTACCCTCATCTATTTTGTGGCATATTATATTTTTGGCAACAGACTCGTATCCGCATTAGTAGGCGGTATAATTTGGCTGATAGCGCTTAAGGTGCTCTATAACATTGGGTGGTTCAAAGCGTTCGTGATAGCAGTGGTAGTGTGGATATCTGCCACGGTTATAGGATTCTTATTGCCAACAGTTCCTGGGCCTGTGTAGTTTTGCCTTAGCAAAGAATTACTAAAATCTATTTAGAAAGCTATAAAAGATATGTGCGATAGGGAGAGCAATTAAACGTAAGGCTCAAAAGGCAATTGAAGGAAAAATAAAGCTGGCAATGTTTGGAAAGGCAAAGTGCAGGCTTTGTGGCGACGAGGTCCGTCTTGCATTGAAGCATTTGAGAGACAAGCATATGGAGATCTACCGCAGAGAAGTGGCAAGCAGGACAAAGATGTCCGGCGTTATGAAAAAGTACTTTGTTGATTACTGAAGCCTTGGAAGGTCCTGAAAAAGGGTCAATAAACAGAAATAATCTGGCAAATTACACGGCTTCACGAGCCTAAAAAACTTTGAAAGTTGTCGTGATTAAAGCGGTATGTATATAACGCATTATTACAAAAATTACATGTAATTGGGCAATTCTGAAGCAGAAAGTACTCATCGAGTTGCAGTACTTGACGATGAGTTATGCCAGCCAAAAAAATGTGGCTTGGAATGCATTGTCTACTGCCCAGTAAACAAGACTGGTGGTGAGTGCATTATCCAGCGCCCAGATGACGGCAAAGCTGTGATAGCCGAGGATCTATGCACAGGATGTGGCATCTGTATCAGGAAGTGCCCTTTTGACGCCATAGTAATTGTCAACCTTGCAAAAGAGCTCTCTGTAGATAAAGTCCACCAGTATGGCATTAATTCATTTAGATTCTATCGTCTGCCTACTCCAAAGAAAGGTGCGGTTGTTGGCTTGGTTGGAAGAAACGGCATGGGCAAGTCTACAATTGTCAATATTTTGTCGGGAAATATGAAGCCCAATCTCGGGAAGTATGATCAAGAAATTTCATGGGAGGAGATTCTGAAATATTATCAAGGCACTGAAACGAAATCCCACTTTGAAAAAATAGCAAATGGTAAGATGCGCGCTTCGATCAAACCGCAGCTCGTATACCTCATACCAAAGGCATTCAAAGGGACACCAAAGGAACTGTTGAAGAGATATGACGAGCGCAAAGTGACTGACAAGCTAATACCACAACTTGGACTGCAAAACATTTTGGATCGCGACATTGCACAGCTGAGCGGTGGCGAGCTCCAAAGACTTGCAGTGGCTATAGCTGCTGCAAAGGATGCTGAATATTATTTCTTTGACGAGCCATCCTCGTACAACGATGTCTACCAACGGCTTACAGTTGCCAAAGTGATAAGAGAGCTGGCAGAGCAGGGCAAGAACGTGATGGTTGTAGAGCACGATATGACGCTTCTTGATTACCTGTCAGACTATGTCCATATTATTTACGGTGAGCCGGGAGCATATGGTATCGTTTCTGGCATGCAGAGCACAAAAGTCGGCATCAACAATTTCCTTGAAGGCTTTTTGCCTACTGAAAACGTGCGCTTTCGAGAAAAGGCGTTCAGATTTGATATTACTTCTTCAAACGAAGATGTCCTTCTGGATATCTCTATTGCCAGCTATGGCAACTTGACCAAATCATTTCCATCATTTAAACTCAAGGTGGCGGCTGGCACGATAAGAAGAGGTGAGATAATCGGAATCATTGGTGCCAATGCACTTGGCAAGACTACTTTTATGCGCATGCTGGCAGGCGTAGACAAGCCTGATTCGGGCAAAATAGAAGTCGGTGCTACGATATCCTACAAGCCGCAGTACCTGAATCAAGAGTATGATGGTGACGTACGCTCTCTGATGTATATGGCATATCTGAACCCAACTGAAGGATCATCTGTAGAACAGCAGATCATTATTCCAATGGGTGTAAAGAAACTCTATGAAAAGAATGTCAAGAATCTGAGCGGTGGCGAGCTCCAGAAGGTCGCAGTAGCAGCGTCTCTCTTGCGCCAAGCAGATATTTACGCGCTGGACGAGCCATCTGCATTTCTTGATGCGGAAGACAGGATAGCAATAGCTAAGTTCCTCCAACGCTTTGTAAGGGCTCAGGGTAAGTCAGCAATTATTATTGACCATGATATACAGCTGATCGATTTGGTGGCTGATAGTTTGGTAATATTTGAAGGACAGCCAGGCCTTGAAGGTTCTGCCACTGAGCCAATTAAAAAAGAGGAGGGTATGAACCGCTTTCTCAAGGCACTTTCAATTACATATAGGCGTGACGAAACAACGGGCAGGCCGCGCGTCAACAAAGAGGGCGGCAGGCTCGACCGCGAACAGAAGGAATCTGGCAACTATTACTACACGAAGATTCAGTAAATGCCACATATGCTGAAAAACATGCTATCAAACATTCTATCGTCAGACGAAGTCTCACAAGTGTATTCGGCGTTTGACCAGATAGGTGATATCGTAATCATCAAGATACCTGACAACCTAACGCCAAAAAAGAAGCTTATAGCTGACATGATCCTTGCTCATGTTAAGACTGCCAAGGTGGTTTTTGCTCAGGTCTCGCCAGTGAAAGGCGATTATCGCGTCCGCAACTTAGAGTTTGTTGCAGGCGAGAACAGAACAATTACTGAGTACAAGGAGCATGGCTGTAGGTTTAGAGTAGATGTCGCCAAAACATATTTTTCACCCCGGCTCTCAACGGAGAGGCTCAGGATTGCAAACATGGTGGGCGAAGGCGAAACCATAGTCAATATGTTCGCAGGAGTGGGCACATATTCGATTCTGATGGCAAGAATGAACAAGAGTTGTAAAGTATATAGCATCGATTCTAATGCTGTTGCTGCAGAATTGTGCGAAGCAAATGCTAAGTTGAACAAAGTACAGGACAGGGTTGTTTCAATTCATGGCGATGCTGGTAAGGTAATCAAAGATGAACTTGCAGGTCAGGCCGACAGAGTGCTTATGCCTCTTCCTGAGAGATCTAAAGAGTTCGTTGATTCTGCAGTGCTTGCACTCAAGAAAAAAGGTGTTGTGCATTATTTCATTCATATCAGGGCCGACAACAAAAAGACAAGCCAGGAGCTGGGATTACAGGACGCGCATAACGCTTTTGTAAAATACAACCATATCGTGCAGCAGGTTAGAGTGGTGAGAGGAGTAGGCCCACGGATATACCAGATAGTGGCTGATGTTTCAGTAAAAACTAGCCCGGCTTTTCCTCTTCCCTTGGCGCAGTAAGCATTGTATATCCTATCCACCCAAGCACCGCCAGAAGGATTGTTACTGCAACTAAGGCGGTAAACTGTAATATCAACATACTCCATTCTGTTCCTAGCAGGAAATATGCGTAAGCGATAAACACCGCAATAGATGCAAAAAGAAGGACAGCGCCGGCTCCTTTGCTTCCCTTCCTTTTAACATTCATAGCGGAGAGGCATTTGTAGCATCTTAATAATCTTTTTAGCTCAGCTCTAGCGCCATAAGGTAGGCATCCTCGCCGTCCCTGTAATAAGATCGCAATCTGGATTTTATCTCAAAACACAATTTCTGATACATCTTGATTGCGCTTGTATTGCTGACTCTTACCTCTAGGTATATCTCGTCAGCTTTTCTATGCATTACGCCGTTAATTCCTTCAACCATCAGTGCCTTGCCAATGCTCTTGCCTCTGTGCTCTTCTAACACCGCAACAGAAACAACATGACCCTTCTTAACAAAGCCTAGTTTGCGAAAGTTTGAAAACCCAAACTCGATCTTGCACATGATGTAGCCGACTATTTTGCCGTTCAGCTCTGCAAGGATGAACGCCTCTGGAAGCTCTCGCAGAATCGATTCAAAAAAGTAGTCCGAGTAGTGCTCTGGCAGAGCGGCCATGTTAATATCTATTACTGCTTGGAGATCACTTGCTTCGCAGCGGCGTATAACATAGTCGCCTACTTTTCGCAGAGCTGTTTGCAAAGTAACAACTACTACAACAACAGAAACACACTATTTAATCTTACATGTTCTCTGAAGGATAACAATATTTTAATTGGATTAAACCCAAAAGAAATCTTCAGTGGCTACTACTTTCCTGAACAGTGATTATTCTCGTGTAATTCCAATAGTTTCATCATTCTTTACATTAAAAGATACACAGCTGAATATCAGGGAAGACTACATTGAGTTTCTGGTAGCAGATGCTGACATCAAAGATAAGTTCCCGATCTTGCTCAAAGAGCTAAGCAAGATTGGCATGGTCGCCAGTGCCAGAAGGCAGAAATATTTCTCAAGACTGATGCCTGCCTTGTCGTCCGCAATAAGGCTTCAGATAGCGGATGGCATAGTTATCGCAGTATTTAAGGTTCCAAAACAAAAGATTAGAGTCAAAAGAAAACTGCCTTTGCCTCTCATATTCTTTGCAATTGCCGTCACCTTTGTATTCTATGACGGCTTCATGCGCTCAAGCAGTATATTTGCAATGACCTATGTGAGTGATCCTGTCCTGCTTGCAGGAGCTTACACGATGTCGCTCATGGGTATACTGGGTATACATGAGCTTGGGCATATGATAGCTCTCAAGCATTATAATATCAAGGCATCATGGCCATACTTTATACCCGGTGTTCCCGGCTTCATACCGACGTTTGGCGCCTTGATAACTCAACAGAGCAATATGCCCAACAAAAATGTCATGTTTGATGTAGGCATTGCTGGACCAATTGCAGGGTTGATAATAACGATAATTGTATCGATCTATGGCTCTGCTATATCTACCCTCATACCTCTAGAGGAGTACCAGAGGCTATCTGAGGAAAACCGGCTATTTTCATTCAATACTGGCCTGCTCATGATTGCTACACTCCATATGACCGACAAGGTGGTTGAGAACATGGTTCTAGTAATGTCGCCTCTTCTTTTTGCTGCCTGGATAGGTTTTGCACTTACGTCCATCAACCTCGTCCCTGCTTGGCAGCTAGACGGTGGGCATCTTGCTCGCGCTATGTTTGGAGAGCGCTGGCACAGAATTATAACCTATGCAGGCATTGGAGCGCTATTCCTGATGGGATTTTGGCCGATGGCAATACTAGTCCTAATACTTAGCCAGAGGATTCCTAGTAATGCTCCTTTAGATGATGTCACATCACTCTCTCAAAGGCGCAAAATACTCTTTTTCATAACCCTTGGTATCGCCATAGTGACTGCACCCATCCCAAGCTCTATCCTGCCTTGGGCTTGAGCAGGGTTATGTCCGCGTTTGATAAGATGAGTGTCCTGAAGTTCTTGCCATGTTTTTCTTGTAATTTTTGCAAGATCTCCTTTGTGCCAGAGTAGGTGGTAAAACCAAGTCTTGTCTTGGAGTAATAATGGGGAAGGGTAGAGACAAGCCCCATCTCATATTTCAGCCGCAGCTGTTCCATGAACAGCAAATGTTCAAGACCATCAATGTAGGGGCTTAGGTGCAGCTGCTCTGGCTTGAGCCTGCCCTCTATGAACATCTGAAGCGCTCCGCCACCAACTCCTTCGCGGGTTTCTGCAAGCAGTATTGCCGTGCCGCCCTCCTTGACGATGTGGATAGAGTTCCAAAGTGAGTTGAGCGCACTGGCAAGCGTCGAATGTGTGCTGGCTTCGTCGCTTGCACTTATTATAGCACATTTGACCGGCCCAGCCTCGACTGTCGAAATTGACTGAAGCTGCGCAATTGCTTTGTCAAACGCTTCCTTGATGCTTCCGATATGGATTCCCACCAAATTGTCACCGTTAGCCACCAGTTCAATAGATATCGCCGGTGTGCTCTCAACTGCAGAAGTGGCGATCTTGAGAGGATCTCCTTCAACTCCCGGTGCTGGCCTGTTGTCCTTTCTTGCCTTGAACGCCTCTGCCATCTGGTCCGCAAGCAAGTTACGCAGTAAAGTAGTCGGTGCACCTGCGAATCCAAACAGCGGATCATATGCAACATTTGAAACGATGATTGTGCTCTGGAACTTGGCTATTCGCTCATTCAGTGACTGGTAGCTAATGCGATTGATTGAGATTGTTTCGATGCCGGTCAAGTTTGCGCGCAGGGAGCTTGCGATCTTGTGCGGAACATCGATTGTAAAGCTGAACCCCCTCGTATGGGCTTCTTCTGCAAGCATCACTATAATCTTGGCCGCAGCCTTTGAGCCAGACAGTCCTAGAAAGAGCATTTTATCAGTTAGGGGTACACCAGATGTTATTGTTGTCTTGACATCTTGTTCCCGTGGCACCTGAAATGTGGAAGAGATCTGGTTTGCTAAGTTTTCAAACTTGATGTCAAGCACCACATCGGTAGTGCCATATCTTAGCCAAATCTCCGGCATAGAATCTCTGTGTTATGAAGGGTTAAAATAAATCCTTTTTTACATGTACTATGTGTCAATACCGCCCAAGGACTTTGTGTTTCAGTTTGCATCTTTTCTACTCAAGAGCAACTCTCTGAGGTTTGGAGTGTTCACTCTTGCAAGCGGCAAGCAGAGTGCTTACTACATAGACCTGCGGGTGCTGCCTAGCTTCCCGGGATATTTTCGGCTGGGGATAAGTGCATTGAAAGACATGGTGGCAGAAAAGGTAGGCCGGTTTGATACCTTTGCCTCGGTGCCCACCTCTGGGCTTGTGTTTGGCTCTGCCCTAGCCTATGAAATGAACAAACCCTTCATTTATGTCAGAAAGGAGCCTAAAGCCTATGGCACCAACAAAATGATTGAAGGCTTCTTAGAGCCAGGTTCAAAAGTTATAATTGTAGACGATGTTGCAACGACCGGTACTTCTCTTAGCAGCGCGGTCGAAATAATACGGGCGAACAGCGGCGTCGTGGAAGATGTAGTGGCGCTTGTAGACCGACACGAGGGTGCGGAAGACAAATTAAAAAAGATGGGAGTAAAACTGAGCGCAGTGACAGGCATCAACGACATTGTAAACGCTCTGTACAAAGCCGGCTTAATAGACGAAAATGCGCTGGAGTCGGTGCTGAAACAAATGGTTACACAGGGAGAGTATGAAATAGACTAACCTTCATAGATCATTAGGTTCTTCTCTTCCAAGAGTGTGTGTAGGTTGTGCACGGCTCGGTATACTTCACTTTCTTTCTTGGCACCTGTACACACCAGCTTGCCGGACGCAAACAGCAGTATGACAGTCTTGGGATCCAGCATTCTGTGAATAAGACCCGGGAACTGCTCGGGCTCGTACATACTCCTCGGCAGCACTCTTGCGGCAAGCTCTAAGTGGATCTTACCTCCCAGGCTTGCCGATGCCACTATATTTTGGATCTCAATCTGGGGCTCATGCTCAAGTGGTATTCCTCCCTTTTTAAGTTTCAAAACAACGCTCTTGACAGCCTGAATTGCCATCTTTTCAGACTTGGCGCCTGTGCAGACCATCTTGCCGGAGCTAAATATCAAAGTCGCAGTCTTAGGTGATCTAAGCCTAAAAACCAAGCCGGGGAATTGATCAGGATGATACTCCACATCTGGAAATATCTGAGTAATGAGGTTGAGGTTGACAGTCTGGTTCACCGTAGCAGAAGCTACCACGTTCTCGATGCTTACAATTGGCTTGGTCTGCGGCATATAGCGCCTTTATAAAGGCGCTATATATATACCTGCTTGCTACAATTTTCAAGTAAAAAATGACACATCAAGGATATCAATGAAATTTTGAATTTTAGCTTCAAAGACGTGTAAGTTTCCTGTCTGCTGGTGACTATTCGCCGATTATCTTTACTAGCACTCGTTTTTGTCGCTGGCCGTCAAACTCGCCATAGAATATTTGCTCCCACGGCCCAAAATCAAGCTTGCCTTTTGTTATCGCTGCTACTACCTCGCGCCCCATTATCTGTCGCTTCAGATGAGCATCGGCGTTATCCTCACCTGTACGATTGTGCATGTAGCTTTCCGGGGAATAGGGCACAAGCTTCTCAAGCCATGTATCAAAATCCTGATGCAAGCCGCTTTCGTCATCGTTGATAAAGACGCTAGCAGAGATGTGCATTGCGTTGACAAGGCAGAGGCCCTCTTTGATGTCACTTTCTGCCACTATGTTTGCAACCTGTGGTGTGATGTTAATAAATGCGCGCCTAGTTGACGTGTTAAATATAAGGTATTCAGTCTTGGACTTCATGTCGGCGGCTTGTCGGAATTATCGGCTGCAGCAGGTGCTGCATCTTTGTCGCTGTTGTTCTTCTTGCCAAGCCTGTTAATGAACAAGATCGCAAGGATGATCGCAATTATGATATAGTTGACAGGTGGACTGATCACTTTTGTTATTATACCGATGCCGGGTATGACATAGATCACTTTGCCAATGTAATCGTCCTGCTGAATGGGGTAGTCGGTACCCGGTATCGATGCAGGATTGGCATCTCCCCTTGTCCTAACCATCCTTTCGCCGTCGCCGTCCACATCCAAATCAACGATACGGTGGACTATGACCCTGTCACCACCTTCCGGCCTATTGAATACGATTATGTCGCCTATCGTGAGATCCTCCCAAGACCCGCCATCTCTGACAATAAGAACGTCATTGACTTTGAGCACAGGCTCCATGCTACCGCTTGAGACAACGTAAAACGGGTTAGCCCCAAACACGAACCAAATGCCAAGCCAGACTACAAGAACACCGATGCCAATGATTATAACATCCTTAATGGCAACGGGCAGCCTAGACTTATCCTTATCTAGCAATGGAGAAAGTAATCATGGCACTCGTTAGATAAACTTTTACACTCTAACGCATGTCAAATTCTTGCATTATTGACATACGAATACGTGGCATCTCAGACATCATTATCGACAAAATATCTATTATTTCGTCCTTGTCTGGCTGCCTCCCATTTCTATTCTGAAATTGTGTGATAAAATTGCCTATAACCATGCCGGAGAGAAGGCCGTATGCAAAATCCTCGATGTTGCCCTGATTTGGCACCATCTTGCGAGCAAGCCCTATTGGCATCTTTGGATCGCGGGTAGCTGCCTTGATAAGTGATTCCAGCTCCTTCCTATCGCTGTCTGTCAGACCCATTACGTAGGTATCACTATGCATGTTTTTATAATAATGCTAACATTTTTTATTAGCTAATTGTTGTAGGTTCTTAAATGGGGAATAACACCTGCTCGGTAGTTCTGTTGGAACTTGGTATGGCCGCATTTGACCGGGGCGGTAGCCTCGTAGTGTCAAAAAAGTTCGATAATGCAATTCGGTCTTATAGGCTGCTCAAGAGCGGAGTGAACCTTGGTGAAATAAGATGGTTTATTGAAAAATTACGTTCATTTGAGCCTGTATCAACAAATGATGCAAGCATTGTCTCCGTATTACGACAGGCCGGCTTGAATAGTCAGCTGATGCCAGAGGATCAGCAGCAATATATCCAAAACAGCAAGCCAACTCTTATAGTAAAGGCCGGTTTTGCCAACAATGAGCAGGATGCAATGCAAGCCCTGAGGGAATTTGCCATAAACCTCTCATCGTCAAGAGTAAAGGAGGCATCTGAGAAGCTTGATCTTCACATCATCCAGTCAATCAATGCACTAGATGAGCTTGACAAGATAATCAACACAGTGGGCGCAAGGATGAGAGAGTGGTACGGGCTCCATTTTCCCGAGCTTGACAACCTTGTATCAAGCCTTGTTGTGTACGCTGAGATCGTAAGCAAAGCTGGTTTGCGAGAGAATATCCTTGTAGAAATTTTACAAAGCATTGGCTTGCCGGACAAAAAGGTTGAAGTTATTCTTGATGCGGCAAAGCGCAGCAAAGGTGGTGACATGACGCCGGAAAACCTTGCAATTGTCAAACGGCTTGCAGATGAGGTCATTGCACAGTCGGATCTACGCAGGGTGCTTGCAGATCACATTGAAGCTGCAATGGAAACTGTGGCTCCGAACGTCAAAGAATTACTAACTGCTGCAGTGGGTGCAAGGATAATCTCGAAGGCAGGCAGTTTGGCCCGACTTGCAACATTGCCGGCGAGCACAATCCAGATACTGGGTGCCGAAAAGGCGCTGTTCCGTGCTCTTAAGACAGGCGCCAGACCGCCAAAGCATGGGTTGCTGTTCCAGCATCCTCTCATTCATTCTGCGCCCAAGTGGCAGCGAGGCAAGATAGCAAGAGCAGTTGCGTCAAAGGTCGCAATAGCAGCAAGGATCGACTATTACCGCCACAACGGCAAGGACAACACCATTTATGGTAAGCTGAAAATCCGCATCGATGAAATACGAGAGAAATACCGGGAGCCAATGTCTGAGAAGGAGCGGGACAGGAAATACAAGGAGCACATCCAGCGTCAGCAGCAGTATAGAACCGGCCGTGATGTGACTAGAGATAAACATGATAAGAGGAAGAAGAAGGACAGAAGAAAGAGATTTGGAAAGCGACGACGCTATTAGATGGATTTCAATAAATGGCGAGAAAAATGCCGCCACCCTCAATCTAGTAAAGGGAGACAATGTCTATGGAGAAAAGCTAGTAAAATATGAGGGCGAAGAATACAGGATTTGGGATCCTTTTAGAAGCAAGCTTGCGGCTGCGCTCAAGAAGGGAATGAAAAATATGCCAGTAAAGAATGGCAGCAAAGTACTGTACCTTGGCGCGTCTACTGGGACAACTGTTAGCCATGTATCTGATATCGTAGGGCTATCAGGCCTAGTATTTGCAGTTGAGCCGGCGACAAGGGTTGCAAGGGAACTTATTGAAAATGTCGCTTCAAAGCGCAAGAATGTACTCCCAATACTTGAAGATGCAAGAAAACCCCACTCATATTTTGCAGTATTTGGCAAAATAGATGTCGTCTACTGCGACATTGCTCAGCCTGACCAGACAGACATTGCGATAGCAAATTGCTCGATGTATTTGAAGATAGGAGGTATAATGCTGTTGGTAGTCAAGACAAGGAGCATAGATGTGACGATGGATCCGCGAGCGGTAGTGGCACAGGAGGCAAGTAAGCTCAAAGAGAATGGTTTTCAGATAGATCAGATAATTAACCTCGAGCCTTTTGACAGGGATCACGGCATGATATATTGCATCTACAAGTCTTAGAGCCTGCAGTGGATTATCTCGTCAAGCATCGTCCGAAGAGGTTTCCATGACTTTCTTGTAAACTCTGGAGCAGAACCATTCTTGGCTACCCAGTCTCGGATAAAACGCATTGTGCGCTCATCCGAGGGGTAGCCGCTGCCTATACTTCCATACTTGCTACATATATGTTGGATCGCTTGGTCCCTTGTTATCTTGGCAATTATTGATGCAGCCGAGACGACCATATTAATTACATCTGCGTGGTGCATCGAGTATAACTTTGGCTTGTATGTAAGGTGGCATTCCATGTACTCTCTGTATCTCTGCTGGTTGACATCGCAGCAGTCAACATAGACTTCATCCACCCCAATATTGTTGATCACACTGGCCATAACTTTTGCTTCAAGTCTGTTGAGTCCCCTGAGTGACACACTGCTATCGACTTCGACAGGGTCTATCTTGTGTATGCAGACCGAGTCGATGACCTTCATTATTTCACCAAAAAGCCTAGCACGGGCTTTGGGGTTCAGAGCCTTGGAATCCTTGACGCCCATCTCGCGCAAAAGAGCAATCTTTGACTCGCGGATACCGATCCCTGCAACAACAAGGGGCCCAACAATAGAGCCGCGGCCTGCTTCGTCAACACCACCAACTAGAATACTGTTGCCCTGCCACAGCAAAATTGTCGATTGGTATACTCATTTGTGGGTATTTATATTGTTACTTGTGCTTATAAAACAAGAATACCGTCTTTTCTGCTGTTATAAATAGCGTGTTATTGCAGAGCTGTGACATGGAAGAATTTGTCAGGACAGTTGAGGGTAGAACGATACTTATGGTTCCAAAGTCCTCGCTTACAGACAAAGTTCCTTCAAAGACGCCTGCCTTCTTCAATCCTGCTGCCAAGCTTAACCGCGACCTCTCAATACTCGCCTACAGTGCTTTTGCAGCATCATCTGGAAAAAAGACATTTGCCGATTCGTTAGCCGGTATTGGGGCACGAGCTCTCAGGGTTGCAGTCGAGGTCCCGGAAGTAGAACAGGTTTACTGCAATGATATTAACTGTGTTGCAATAGAAGCTGCTAAAGAGGCCGCTAGGCTTAATTCTGTAACCGGCCGATGTCATTTCTCAATTGACGAGGTGTGCAAGTTCCTTCTAAAAGGCGACAAGGAGGGTGACCGCTATTCCATAGTTGACCTAGACCCTTTCGGCACTCCCGCTAGGCATGTAGACTGTGTACTGCGGTCTGTACTCGACGGCGGACTTGTATCAATAACTGCGACAGATACCGCAGTCTTGTGGGGAGTTTATCCTAAGGTGTGTCTGCGCCGCTACTATGGAAGGCCGCTCAACAATAGCTATGGCAATGAAACTGCGATCCGGCTGCTACTTTTACTCACTGCATTAACCGCCTCAAGGCTTGAACTTGCGATCAAGCCAGTATTTGTGCATACCACGAAGCACTACCTTCGTGTCTACGCAAAGATGTCAGTCAGCAGTAGCCAAGCAAATGATGTTTATAACAGCATAGGCTATGTAATGCACTGCTTTCAGTGTGGCCATCGTTTCAATACCAAAGAATATGGAAGAGGTAAATGCGAGCTGTGCAATACCGGCTTGGCTGTAGGAGGTCAGCTGTGGACAGGGTCACTACACGACAAAGAATTTGTCAAGAAAATGTTAGAGCAAGACCCAGATAGACAGTGCAAAAAGGTGCTCGAAGCGGCGGTAGAAGAAGCAAGCGAAATACCGTATTATTTCCGGGCTGACGAAATTTCATCAAAGCTCAAATCAAACACACATTCAGTGCAAAGGATAATTGAAAAGCTGCACGCTGCCGGCTTTGTCGCGTCAAAGACTGCTCTGAATACTAGCGCGTTCAAGACAGACGCAAGGATCGACTCGATTCTTAATGTCGTGAGCTAGATAGGCATGGCATTTATCGAGTTGTTGACATAGCCTTCCCATTCTTGCTTTAGGCCATCTAGTTTAACATTGGAATCCGGCATTACGTCATTCTCTTCAATTATTGTTTGCATCAGATCAAGGTATATCAGAAAGCTGTCAAGTGTCTGAATGTAGAAGTCATAGCTTTGTTGCCATTCTTGAGCCGGCGAGGCACTATCAAGCTGCTGCCGCATACTCTGTATATCTGACCGATCAAGGCTTATCTGACTCAGCATGTCACTAGAGGTCATCTCTCCTCTTTTCCATTGCTCAAACTTTGACTCAATATTGGTTGCAAGGCTCTGATGCCGGGAATACACGTCTGAAATAATACCATTGTCGTCACGGGGGAGCCCAATCATGCTGCCAGGGCTACTCTGGGGTATCAGCCATATCAGAAAACTCGATCCAACTATTGCTGCTGCAATGACTGCTGTTATGGCTATGCCCTTCTTGCTCGCCAAACCAGCATAACTCTAGTCTTCTCTAATAAAAAGGATATCAACATATACCCAAGTATTCCCAGACATGTAAATATGAGTCTGGGTGAACAGGCGCCACCCCATGTGGGTAAGATAAACTATCGCAAGAACCTGGCTCCAGAGCTTGCAATAATTAGGGTGCAGCCAGGTGATGGAAGACCTGTGCCTGACTTTAAAGCTGGCCAATTCGTGGCACTTGGGCTGAAACTGGATGGTCATCACAACATAACATACAGGTCGTACTCACTATCGTCGCCTCCTGAAGAAAAGAGGTACTTCGAGTTTTACATAAAGTCCGCATCAGAATACGTAATGAGCAGGTTTACAAGCACCCTTTTTAAAATGTTTGAAGGCGATCTCGTTTACTGGCGCAACCCTGCCGGCGCGTTCACCATTGAGGACAAAAAGGCCGATGGGACTCTCGACACAAGACGACTAGTATTGGTTGCATCAGGAACAGGTCTTGCGCCTTTTATCAGCTATGTTCTACATTTGAAAAATATTAAGTCAGAGAGAGAAATAGTACTGCTTCATGGAGCAAAATACGTCCAGGAACTTGGCTACTGTGACATGCTTAAGAACTTGTCCGCAAGCGATCCGAATTTCAAATACTTGACGACTGTAAGTAGACCGGACCATGAGATATCGTGTGACTGGAGGGGAAACGTAGGTAGAGTGGAGACATTACTTGAAGGCAAAGATGGTTGCAAATCTCAACTTGAAAAAGCAGTTGGCGAAAAAGTTACCCCTGAAAACTCTTTCTTCCACATATGCGGCTACGCTGGAACCATCAATGCAGTCATTTCGATCCTGAGTCCGCTTGGGTTTGTCAGCAACCGCAAGAAGCGCGAGGACGGATCATTTGACATCAAGATTGAAACCTACATCTGATGACAGCAAAACCCTCATTATGCTGTGCTGCCAATTAGCGACAGTTGTCATATTATGCAGCGAGAACTACGCGCTACCAAGGCTCAATGATGGTCGACATCTGCGATATCGACTTGATTGGGACAAAACTGGAGCAGAATGGCCTTGTAGTACACCTTACAAAGGAATATTACCAACAGGAAGTGATCGAGCAGCCATATGCCCGGCAGCTTCTCCAGAAATGCGATATTGCAAACCTTGTAGGCAACAGGATAATAAAACAGGCAATTGAGATGAAGCTGGCAAAAGAGGTTAGTATAAGAAAGATTGCTGGTGTGCCTTTTCTCATGATCTACAAATTTCGCCACTGATGAAAAAACCTCTATTCTAAGTGCAAAATCAACGTGATATAGAATGTTCTATATCTAAAAGGGCAGGTGCTTGATTACAACTATATCTGTTTATTGATTTTTGTTTTCTAAGTCAATTAGTGTATCTTCTGCTTTCTCTTCTCTAACCTCTTCATTTCAAACAGCAGTCTCACATCGTGTCTACCTCTGTCTTCCATGGTTTTTGTATAGGCAGAATTTCGGGTAAGCATTGCTGTGAATAGAGAAGGAAGATGAGTCTGTTACTTACTTTGTGCTTTTATGTAAGTTTGAATATTATTGCTCCCCCTAGCATTACACATATAATAAAAGAGCACTAACTTTTGCATATTGTCAGAAGAGGAGCCTGACGAGCTGCTGCCAAGAGAGGAGAAACACAAGGCCGCAGCCCGAGCTGATAGATGGCTCTCAAAATATGAACGCAAAAGTAGATTCCTAAACAAGATGTCTGAAGATTACGACGTTTTTGATAATGTATTTGACATGCCCACTCTTATGACGATAAACGAACTGAGGCGCGATGGCGTTATACAGTATATCAAGAGCTCACTTGCTGCCGGTAAAGAGTCTAAAGTATACCTTGCAGTTGCACCAGACGGCTCACTTCGAACAGCCAAAATATATCTCACAGTAAATGCCGAGTTCAAAAAGCGGATGCAATACATCGCTGGTGATCCTCGATTTTCTGACCTAAAGCCGGGATCTCGCAGCTTTATAATGACATGGGCTCGAAAGGAGTTCAAGAACATGCAGACAGCGCACGCCGTCGGAGTAAGGGTACCTCTGCCGATAGCAGTCAAGAAGAATGTGCTTGTAATGGAGTTTGTAGGTGACAGCGAAGGTAATCCTATGCCGGCACTAATAAATACAGAAGAAATTACATTGAACGACTATCAGCAGGTGATCGAGCAGATGACTATGCTGTATCAAAAAGCCAAATTGGTGCATGCTGACTTGTCAGAGTACAATATTTTCAAGACAGACCTCGGCATCATGTTGTTTGATTTTGGATCTGCTATCGATATTCAACACCCAAATTCCAAACAATTTTTATTGCGTGATGTCATGAACATAAACAGGTTCTTTGAAAAACTAGGAATTGAGGTACTCAACACTGCTCAAGTAGTGGAAAAGATTAGGGGTGACACAAAATAATGAGCTTCCAGCACACGGTCAAGATCCCAAAGGAGAGGATAGGTGTCCTGATTGGCAAAGGCGGAAAAGTAAAGCAGCAAATTGAAGAAAGATGCGGCGTCAAAATCGAGATTGACAGCGAGACTGGCGATACTATGATCATAGGCAACAGCTCCGCTGATCGTCTGGAAGCTTTTAGGGCAGTCGAAGTGATAACCGCAATTTCAAGAGGATTCTCTCCACAGCGAGCTTATCTGCTCTTTGAGGACGAGGAGCTAATATTCCAGCAGATCGATTTGCATGACTACACCGGCAAGTCTCCAAACGCCCTTGAGCGCATCAAGGGCAGGATAATTGGCGAAGGAGGCAAGGCGCGTCGAATGATTGAAGAGTTGAGCGGCTCATATGTATCTGTCTATGGCCATACTGTATGCCTTATCGGCAACTTTAGGGAGATCAAGCTTACAACTGAAGCAATTGCCATGCTCGCCAAGGGTAGCATGCACAAAACCGTCTACAATATGCTGCAGGGTGCAAAAAGGAAAGACAAGCTGGACAAGATGCGCCTGTGGGAAGAAAATACCGATGAAATTACGTTCTCTGACTCTTGATGTAAGCATGGTAGGGCTATAGAGTCAACGATCGGCTTGCATTCTTTTTTGATATCGAGCTATACATGCCTGTTCACCTATATACTGCCATATCCTAAATTAACTAGTGATGCAAGATTATGAGTCCTAATGCCCTGCATTTCTTATTTCCCTTTACTAGCCTCCACTCCAGCGTTTGAAAAGACTGTGGTCGATATTGAATTGATCAAGCACCTTGCCTACCAGATGGTTTATCAGATCCTCCATTGTCTTTGGCCTGTGGTAGAATCCTGGCATAGCGGGCAGAATTACTGCGCTGGTACTTGCAAGCTTGGTCATATTTTTTAGGTGTATCTTTGACAGCGGTGTCTCCCTTGGCACCAGAACAAGTTTGCGCTGTTCCTTTATGCAAACGCCTGCTGCTCTTGAGACTAAGCTGTCGTCAAGGGCGTTTGCGATGCTAGCCAGTGTTTTAGTGCTACAGGGAATGACAATCATGCCGTCGACTTTGAATGAGCCACTTGAAACAGGTGCGGCCAAATTGTCGTCTTCATAATACCTCGTCGCAAGCGACTTAACATAGTCGGCTGTGCTGTCAGTCTCTATCTTTATGTTCTTGCCGCCCCATTCTGTGATAATAAGGTGTGTATCAATTTTCAGTCTCTTGAGAACCTCAAGTGTCCTTATACCGTAAATGACACCAGAAGCGCCGGTGATCGCAACTACTAGCCGCAAGCAAATATGTGATTACCTTGTTTGCTATTTAATGGTGCCTGCAAGCATTTAATAGTGAAACTATGTTGGCTACCAAATAGGCGTTGCTGACGGTCTTTGGCACAGTGGCACTAGACACAACACGTACTCCTTTTCGGACAGAGACCAGAATATTAGGCGGTGCCGCCACCTTTGCCTCTGTTTCATCAAGCATGTTTGCCCCCACCTCGATAGTGGCGGCAGTAGGGTCAGACATGCCAGCTGAACATATAAGGGCACTCAGCTCAAAGGGCATAGATATAAAGGGGATCATCATCATACAGGGGAGCAAGACATTTCATTATGATTCTTCATTTGATTACGATCTATCAAACAGGACTACTAATAAGACTGAGCTTGGAGTCATAGCCGGCTTTGATCCTGTCATCCCTGAAGAATATATCAAGTCTGATTACGTGTACCTTGCAAACAATGACCCAAAGCAGAACATCAATATTCTGCGGCATTTTCAGAATCCCAGGCTTGTAGTCTGTGACACTATAGAATTCTGGATAAATGGGAGCCGTGACGACGTAGTCAAGATGATAGAGATGACAGACGGAGTAGTGATAAATGACAACGAGGCAAGACTCTTATGCAAGGAGGCTAACCTTGCAAAATGCGCCAAAAAGATAATGTCATGGGGATCGAAATTTGCGATAATCAAAAAGGGTGAGAACGGTGCCATCCTCTTTACTAAAGAGGGGTTGGTGTTTCCAGCGGCAGCATTTTTTCTTGATGAAATAGTCGACCCAACTGGAGCCGGTGACTCCTTTGCAGGTGGCTTTCTCGGTCACATTGCTCGCAAGGGCGTGATGGATTTCGCCACAATGAAGGAGGCGGTGATCTACGGCAATGTACTGGGCTCATTTGCTGTTGAAGACTTTGGGATCAAGCGTCTCCTGTCGATAACAAAGAATGATGTAGAGTACCGCTACGGAAAATATTGCAATCTGGTGCAATTCTAATCTCTTGTTTTATGCAC
Organism: Nitrososphaera sp.; assembly: GCA_036373895.1. Lineage (GTDB taxonomy): Archaea > Thermoproteota > Nitrososphaeria > Nitrososphaerales > Nitrososphaeraceae > Nitrososphaera. The sequence goes on from DASUUV010000081.1 coordinate 18,548, forward strand.
AACTTTTGCCTGAGCAAACTGCCACACTGGCTGAAGACATACGCTCAAATCGCTTGAATTAGAAAGAAAAGTAACATGACAGTCAATCCATCAAACATAGAGCAACTCATCATCTCAGAACTCAAGATAAGCGAAGACGAAGCCAAGGTTTACATCGTTATTGTGAAAAAAGGCAAAATGGATCCAGCCAAGATCTCAAGTGCACTTGGCTGGAGAGATGAGCAGCGCGCGCTTGCTGCAGCAAAATCGCTGGTCAACAGAGGCATGGTCATTGAAATAACAAAGACGGAATTTGAGTCACTCCATCCCCGGTTTGCAATAACCAACCGCTACAGAAGGCGCTGTGAGGAAGAGCACATGCCCTTCAAAAGGAACCTCAAGATCGACAACATCGGCATCGTGCTTGAAAAGCCATATGAGTATGCAAGAACTAAATAGATGGTATCATACAACAAGGAATATTATCATAATGACGACTTCGGACCCAACCGGCGGCGACAAGGTAGTCTATTTTGGTGTAATAAATATCAACGAGAATGGCAGGACGATGGGTTCAGTGGACATCTGGCGAAGCCTTCTGACAAAGGAAACGTTCTGTGAAGAAAAGCGTTTAGGGGTTTTAGAAATCGTTGATTACCTTGGCATGCCTAAGATTGACAAAGACAAAAAGTGGGCTGTAGCGATCAGCAGAAACTTAAAAGGTCACTTGCGCTGGCGGCTTATCAAGATGATAAAGGAAGGCAGGATGACATTTACAGATGCGGATGACAATCCAGTCGAAGTGAATGTCAAGGACTTTAAAATTGTTGGCCCTGAGTGGTGGAGCTTTTTGGTCGAAGAGAATGTCAACCGTAACATGGAAGTGACGGATGAGCCAAATAAAAATGATGCGCGATGATGACATTCCAGTTACTGTGTTTGTAAAAAGCGCTAGCGGGAGCGAAATAGCAAGTAAGCTGTCTGGGTACTTTGTCCTCAAGGGTCAGGAATTTCGCTTTACTGCAATAGCATTTGGTCGCATAGGAGGTCACAATGCAAGCATCAAGATACCCAAGACCACTTTAGACAAAATAGCGAAAATGGGGATTGATCCGGAGCAGCTACAAATAACGATTCAGCGAAAGTTGATTGAAGGTGACATTATTTTGCCGGAAGGATCGAAGCCCACACCGTCAGACTAGAGCGCCTTCAAGTGTCTTGCTGCATGTACACTTGTTTCTTTCCGCAGGAATTGTAGCCACCAACTCTGCAATCAATTTCTTTGTTTTTTCCACATTCTTGACAAGCGTATCGATTATCTCGGTAGAGGTCACCGGGTGATTTGCCCAAACATCATAGTCAGTGATGGTGGCTATAGATAAGTAGCAGATTTCGGCTTCTCTTGCAAGGTTAACCTCTGGTACAAGCGTCATGCCAATAATATCTGCCTTCATCACGTCGCGGAAGAATCTTGATTCCGCTCTGGTGGAAAAGCGCGGCCCTTCAATGCAGATGTATGTCCCCTCGCTGTGCAGTGAATACTTTAGTTTCTTTATTTTATCGATCGCAATGTCGCGTAGTTCTGGGCAAAATGGGTCAGCTAAAGAAACATGGCATACTTGCCCTCCATCGTAGAATGTATAGCGGCGGTTTTTTGTAAAGTCAACAAATTGATCAGGAATTGAAATATCGCCCGGCTTGAAAGCCTCTTTAAGGCTTCCAACAGCAGATGGGGCAATAATGCGTTTGACCCCAAGCTGCTGTAAAGCCCATATATTTGCTCTATTGTTTATCATGTGAGGGGGTATCCTGTGGCCTCGTCCATGACGCGGTACAAATGCTGCTTTCACTCCTGAATATTCGCCTATTGTCACAAGATCCGAAGCCTCACCATAAGGCGTGTGCACCTTGATCTCGCGCTTTGCACTAAAAAGTTCTGGATCATAGATGCCAGTACCTCCAATTATGCCAATATCCGCGCTATTCTCCATCAAAAGTCACCAATGATTCAACAGTATAGCCCATCTCGCGCAATCTGTAAGCACCCTTCAAGTCTGAAAGTTCAATTATGAACGCAAAGCCAGCAACCTTTCCCCCCATCTCTTCGATCATATGCGCAGCGGCTACTGCAGTCCCACCTGTTGCTATCAGGTCGTCAGCGATCAGTATGCTGTCGCCTTTGTCTATCGCATCTTGCTGAAGCTCCATTATTGCGGTGCCGTATTCAATATCATATGATTTCTTGATGGTTCTGCCCGGCAGCTTGCCTGCCTTGCGAATCATTACAATACCTCTGCCGAATCTGAGGGCAAGTGCTGTCGCTATGATAAAGCCCCTTGATTCGATGCCAGCCACTATGTCTACTTTTGCCTTGCTATAAATACGGTAGAACTCATCGGCGATATAGTTCAAGGCATCATTTCTTTTGAAAACAGGATTTATGTCGCGGAACAGTATCCCTTGCTTGGGAAAATCAGGATAGCTGGCTATTATCTC